>NZ_JACBEZ010000002.1:0-190588 GCF_013391465.1 Acinetobacter sp. SwsAc2
CTAGACAAAATGACACCAAATGAGTTTTACTATGATCAGCTACCCCAACAAAACAAGGTGGCTTAACTAGAGCGGAATATCACTTATAAATACGCTTTTAGTTGTTCAAACAAGTGGGACCACCTCTTTAGAAGGGTTGGGGGCAACAGTGGTTTCAGCTTATATGGTTGAAAAAGAGCTCGATTTTCAAATGTTAGATATGCTTACCCCGATTGTGCAAGATGGCTCCGCTTATTATTTACTTTCCGCATCTCCTTTTGAGGATGATCCGCATAAAGTCATTTTTAAGGATTGGTTGATTGAAGAAATGAGAGCTAGCCAAACAAAGTTAATGGCACTTTCCGCTCAAAAGCACTAATCACGTGCGCATGTGATCGCTATCTATCGAGCATAAAAAACACCTCAAACGAGGTGCTTTTTTATGGCAACTTTTTAAAACAATAGTCTGCGTACCAACCATAGGCAATATGAAAAATAGCGCCATGAATCGCGACCATACACAGCATAACGACAGCGGTAAGTCCAATGCCGGCATTATCGACTGATTTCATAATGGCTTCAGCATTGGGATTCATCAGCACTAAAAACAGCACAAAGAAACTACCGACGATAATTGCGACAGCACTTGAACTCCAAACCAGTTGTATTTTTTCATGATTATTTGGAACACGGTGTTCTTTTTTTACGAAGTGTCTGACACTAATCAGTGCACAAGCCACTAAGGTCGGAATTAAGGTTAAACCGCCAAGGTTTAAACCAAAGACCAGTACGGTGATTAACAGCACCAAAGCAATGCTATATACCGCCGCAAAATGCAGTAAATAGTGTTTCATGTATTTCCCCAAAATAAATTAGCTGCGTGTTTTACGCAAATGCCTGCGATATAAAAACCAAAGGATAATCACAGCGACAATGGCAATAATGACATAACCGACTTTGCTAAAAATTTGATGCATCAGTGCTTGGTTTTCACCAAAGTAATAACCGACTGTTGCTAAAAATGTTGTCCAAATAATTGTGCCGAGTCCACTATAAAACATGAACTTCCAAAAGGGCATACGGCTCATCCCCGCAGGGATGCTAATCAGTGAACGTACCGCAGGAATCATACGACCAAAAAATACAATACGGTGACCATACTGCTCAAACCAATCTAAGGATTTTTTCACATCGGCGGATTTGATAAATAGATATTTACCATAGCGGTCGACCCATCTGAAAATGTACTCTTGTTTAAATTGATAGCCGATCCAATACAGCACTGCTGCGGCAAAGAGTGAACCAATACATCCTGCAATAATGACCCCAATTAAAACCAACTCGCCTTGTGATGCGGCATAACCTGCCGAAGGCATGATAATTTCAGAAGGAATGGGCGGAAAAACATTATCAAGAAACATGAGTAAGGCTATTCCCCAATAACCCAATTGTTCCATGACGGAGATGATCCATGCAGTGAGGTTCATATAGACCATAAAAATAAATGCGATAAGTTATCTTAAGGACTTATCGCATGTGGGTAAAGAATTGAAATGTATTGTTTTCTATTCATCGAAACGGGTATGGGTTAGCGTGTGAATATAGACTTTACGTAAGCTATAGGCCAGCGCAACTGGGATTAAGCTGAGCAATGTATAATTTAAAAGATTTGAGCTTAGATGGTAACCAATGCCGAGCGCGATACTTGAACCAATCAACATGCCCAAAACCACGATAAATAAATGCGTGCGCTGTTCAAGCTTGGCTTTGATTTGGTTGAAGCTGGTACTGTGATATTGCTCGATACGGTTTGCTGCGGCATTGCGAATCAGTGTGCGATGGCGTGGCATGATTATTTTATGCATGGCAATCATCCTATTTTCGTCGTTTAGGCATGTCATTTTTATTGTTATGTGGAGACCTTCAGGACACCACTTTAGCTTATTATTTATACAGTATGACTCAGATTGAGTTCAATGTTGTGACAAAATTGTTAAATATTTTTAAAAAATGCGAACTGCATAAAAGAATAAGCCCTCAAATGAGGGCTTATTCTTGACTTAAATCATCTGAATGATTTTAAAGGCGTTTACGTTTAGCCGCAGCAATTTGTGACTGGCGCATACGGAAGCCTTCTTTTTGTTTTTCTGTGGTGTTGTCGATACAGTATTTGCATGACACACCATGTTCATAGCTAGCTTCTTCTGCTTCAGCAGGAAGAAGTGGCCAACCACAAGCATGACACTTAATGTTAAGGCCTTCTTCAACACCATGAGTGACTGCAGTACGGCCATCAAAAACGAAACATTCACCTTCCCACATACTTTGTTCAGCAGGGGTTTCTTCTAAGTATTTTAAGATGCCGCCTTTTAAGTGATAAACCTCGTTGAAACCTTCTTGAAGGAGAAGAGAGGTCGATTTTTCACAGCGGATACCACCTGTACAGAACATCGCAATTTTTTTATCTTTGTGCTGTTCAAGGTTTTGTTTAACGTATTCTGGAAATTCGCGGAAGCTTTCTGTTTTCGGGTCAATAGCACCTTTAAATGTTCCAGCTTTGTATTCATAGTCATTACGGGTATCAATCAAAATGACGTCATCACGAGCAATCAGGTCATTCCATTCTTTCGGGTCAAGGTAGTGACCGACTAAATCACGTGGCTTTACTTCAACGCCTAAAGTCACGATCTCTTTTTTAAGTTTAATCTTCATTTTACGAAATGGTTTGTCTGCACTGTCAGACTCTTTGTATTCCATTTCGTTAAAACCTTCATTCAGAAGGAATTGATGAATCATATCGATCGCGGCACGATCGCCTGCAACCGTACCATTAATGCCTTCGCCCGCTACAATCAGAGTACCACATAGGTTGATGGTTTTTACCAAGTCTAAAAGACGTTGTTGAAGATCAGCAGGATCTTGAACTTCTTTGAATTGATAAAGTGCGGCAACAACCCAACCAGTCGTCGCTTGCTGTTCTACAGGTGCAAGCTGTTCTACAGTAGCGTTCATGGAGTACTCCAATGTATTTTGATAGATAATTTTAAGGCGCACATTTTACATGGAATTGAATCAAGATGCGAGATAAGTAAACATTTTAAATGGCTTCTCAAGTGGTAGGTGAGCGTGTATATTCAGTTGCCAAAGACAAAATCCGTTTTGTTTTGGTGCGTTTATTAACAGGAGTATGTTTTGAGTACAGATCGTCGAATTGCCTCTTTGACCCCATGTGCAGGGCGTTGTTCAACGGTATTTGGTGATTCTGTGTGTCGTGGTTGTCGTCGCTTTAATCATGAAGTGATTCAGTGGAATACCTACACGGCTGAGCAGCATAGCTCAGTCTGGCAGCGTTTAGATGCGCAACTCGATCAAATTTTAGTCCCAATGTTGCCTTTTGCAGATGTACAGCAGGTGGAAGCGTTTGTTTTGTCTAAACGAGTGCGTTTACGCTCAGATGCATCAAAAGGACGCAAGCTATACCACGCATTAAAAGTGTGTGAAAAGAATAAAAACTTGAGTGAAGAAAGTGGTTTAGGCATCCTAGCCGAACAAGTCAAACCGATTTGGCAAGAATTTGAGCATCGTGTGCTTGCACTGGCGACCGCCAGTTATGACTTGGCATTTTTACGCGCCGACGTGATTCGACAACATCTTATCCAGACTGTAGAAGATGAGTAAGCTCTCTTTGTTTTTGCGTCAAAAATAATATGCGGTTATTGCAATAGTTGCCCAGTGTAACTGGGGGAAAGGGTTTTTTAGATGGTCAATGTATTTGAGCTGATGCTGTACTGCATGGCCGTGGTGGTCATGATTGCAACACCTGGCCCAGTGATGTTGTTGGTTGCCAGTGCAGGTCTAAAAGGTGGATATAAACAAGCCTTAAAAACCATTTTTGGGACGAATTTAGCCTCTTTGGTTCTCATTGTACTATCTGTGCTCATCTTAAAAGGCTTTTTAAACATTGCAGAGCATTGGTTAAATGCGATTAAGATTTTAGGCTGCGTATATATTGCTTATCTTGGCTTTCAAATTTTAAAAGAAGCCATTGTACAAGAAACAGAAACATCACCTGTGCAACTAAAGGCGGTGCAGGGGGGCTTTAAGCAAGGTTTTTTGGTGGGTATTTCGAATCCGAAGGATATTATTTTCTTTGCTTCATTTTTCCCACAATTCATTGGGGTAACCAGTGATGTTGATGTCAGCCTTGTACTATTGACCATTCTCTGGATTATTCTAGACTTCAGCACGTTGTCTTTGGTTTATTTGGGTTTTAATAAACTATCGCAGTCCGCTTTGTACAATAAGTTATTAAGCGTTTGTGGTGCGATATTGGTCAGTATTGCGCTCTATGGTATTTATACTGTGTTTGTTTGATGCTGATGGTATTGCATAAAAAAAGCCTCCAATATGGAGGCTTTTTTGATCGGGAGCCTGAAAATTAAACTCCGTGTTTAATGCGATATTGCGCCAATTCTTCAATGGTGATCACCGTCAACTGATGCGTTTGCGCATATGCCAACACTTGAATGCCAGAGGCCATAGTCCCATCGGCATTAGTCAGTTCACACAAGACACCTGCCGGCTTCAAGCCTGCTAAACGAGCTAAATCGATGGTCCCTTCGGTATGACCGCGACGGGTGAGCACACCGCCTTGGCGTGCACGAAGAGGGAAGACATGACCAGGGCGATTTAAGTCGCTGGCAACAGCCCCATCTTTAATTGCTGCTTTGACTGTGGTGGTACGATCTTGCGCAGACACACCTGTGGTCACGCCAGTTGCAGCTTCAATGGTCACCGTGAATGCAGTTTTAAACTGACTTGAGTTATCTGACACCATAGGCACAAGCTCTAAGTGATCGGCCAGTTCATCGGTCAGACATAAACATACAATACCAGAACCATCACGAATCATACGTGCCATTGTTTCGACGGTGAGGGTTTCAGCAGCCACAATGAGGTCGGCTTCGTTTTCACGGTCAAAGTCATCCATCACCAAAACGGGTTTGCCTTGGCGGATATCTTCTAAAGCTTGTTGAATACGTTGTTCAGCTGGAGAAAGGGCTGAAAAGAAAATTTCGGGTTGAATCAAACTAGACATTGAAACGCTCGCGTAAAATTGAAGTACGGTTGAACATTTCAGGACTTTGAAAAATTGGCGTAGCAATAAATCCTCATAGGTTTGCACCTGCGATTCTATTGGTCACGTCGTCTTCTTTCATCCGGACTATACCGTCGGCTTTGGAATTGAACCAAATCTGCGAGCCAAATAGATGATTTCTGCTTGGCTGGCTCGTGGGCTGATTCAGTCTGAGTCATTCAAACTGAACTTACCACCGGTGGGGAATTGCACCCCGCCCTGAAGCGATGTAAGCCCATTATAGTGCTAAATATTTAGAAAAACAGGGGGAGTTTTAGAATGATCAGTTTTATACATAGAACAATTTTTGCTATAGCGTTGTTTATGTTATTGGTTTGCTAAAGACCAACACTCTCTATGTATGATTTCACTTAGTATGAGTTTAATGTTCAAAAATGAATATCTGAGAAAAACCATAAACATGAATAAGAAGTTTTTCTATAGTTTGAATGGTTTGAAATGATCAAGATAAAAATAAGAGTGAGGAGTTAGAATTGATCAAAATTCAACAATATGATTACCCTTGGAGTGCTGAATCCTTCATAAAGCATCTGCAAGTTTTTGGTTTTACCCTCATCGCGATCAGTATATTGTATTTGGTTGCCGCCAATTGGTTTATGTTGCCACACAATATTCAGCTGGCTATTCCCCAGTTGTTATTATTCCTCAGTGCGGTTTGCAGTTTGTGGCTGACAAAACATGATTTTCTAGTGCAGTGTTTACATAGTATCTGTGGTTTGATGATTGGTTTAATTCTGGCTGTGATTGGTCAAATTTATCAAACGGGTGCTGACAGCTATTTATTATTTTTACTTTGGTCTGTGCTGCTTTTACCGTGGTTATATCGCCCGAATATCGGGATGTTTTTCCTTTTATGTATTACCAGCCAGTTGGCGTTGTTTCTGTTTTTTATCCAAACCTTTTGGGGGGATCAATATCCAGATCTCTTTTTAATCAGTATTCATGTATTTGCGCTGATTCAATTCTATTTCTGCAATAAATATTATTCGAAACTTCGTTATTTATTCTTGCTGTGGTTTGCCGTTCTCTCGATTTGGCATATGGCGATGTATCTTTATGCGGATAAAAGCATTCTTTATTTCATCGTGTCTTTTATCTTGTTGGGCATTTCACTGGTTTACTATTATCAAAATAAAGATCAGTTGTGTAGTGCACTTTCAGCCGTTGGCTTGGGCATTAGCTTTACCTTGATCATTGTGAAGGCGGTGACGGAGTGGTTTGGTCAGAATGAAATTGTTGAATTATTTTTTATCGCACTGATTATTTTTGCGTGGTTTGCTTTCATCACTTACATGTTGATTAAATTTATTCCACATAGTCGGTTCAACGCTATTCCCCTTGCTGTGGGAGCTTGGATTGCGGGCATCGTCTTTGCTACGTTAATGCTGACCTTTTGGGGAAATTTCTCTTTGCTTATGGGCGTTGTCTTTGTGGCTTTGGCGGCTTACTTATTGAAAGCTAAACAAAGTTTGTTTTTAAGACAATTTGCTTATTGTCTCTGGGTTGCAGGACAAATTGCGGTGATTTTTCACACCGTTGATTTAATGAATCACATTCTTCCTATTCTATTTTTACAATTGGCGATGCTAGCACTCGCTTATTTTATGCGAACACATTGGTTCTTTGTTTTTGTTCAAGTTTTGGGTTTATATGCAGCAGGTGTAGCGTGTATTTGGGATATTAATGCATATCTCAGTTGGCGTAATATTGTTGAAAATTTTGTCTATTTAGCACTTTGGAATTATGTTTTTTATTTGGGAATTCTGGCCATAAAATTCATACAGCCAACTGAATATCAACGCAGTTTATTGCTTGCGGCACTTGGCATTATTCTATTTTCTATGGGTTTTTATACTTTATTTGGGAAATACGAATTAGCGAAAATTGAGCACATTCCGATATTGACTTTTGGCTTACCGATTTTATGGTTTGTACTGTTTGTCTTTTTACATATTCAAAACCAGTTTCATTTATTTGCGCATTTTATTTTGACTGCTTTTGCAACTGGGCTAATTTATTATGGTTATTTCGATATTTTTATTTGTTTGGCCATCATTTCATGGGCATTAAAAACACAAGATAAAGTGATCTATGGATTTGCGCTGGCAACTTTCGCTGTAATTTTAGGGTTTTTATATTATTCCCTCGATGTAACTTTTTTGATTAAAAGTTTAAGCATGTTACTGTCAGGTCTGATGTTGCTCTTGCTGACCTTGAGCTTGATGCTATTTAAGCAAAAAGAGGAGTTCGGCATATGAAGAAAATGACTCCTCTTGCTTTGGCATTACTCAGCATCGCGGTATTTCTAGGCTTAATTTTTAAAAATGAATGGCACTTAAATAATAGTCAAACCATGTATGTGCGTTTGCAACCTGTAGACCCGCGTTCGATTATTCAGGGGGATTATATGGCGCTGAATTATCAACTTTATTTTGCGCCTCAACATTTGAGTCCAGAAAGCACCAGCCAAGCAAACATCAATCAAGAAGATCAGATTTTTTCAGGTCATTATTTTGATGAAGTGATTAAGAACAAATCTTCGGTGCTCACTTATGTTGAACTCGATTCACAGAGGCGCGTGATACATAGCTATTTTGAGTTGCCGAAAAATGTTCGTACAGCCCGACTGATTTTACAAAACCCGAATAATCGATATAGCGAGCTTTATCCTGCGTCGAGAAGTTTTTTGTTTGCAGAAGGTTTAGCGGATTGTTATCAGCAGGCAGAATATGCTGAGTTTAAAGTCGATGAGCAGGGCAGTGCGATACTCACGGCATTGAAAGGTGATCAGCTACAAGATTTAGGCTGTGAGAGCAAACGAGATTGGTTGAGCGGGTTTCGTGCTACTCAGAATTGATACAATTGCATTATTCTGCTCATAAAAAAATCCGCACGCAGCGGATTTTTTTAATCTATTGGGCTTAAGCCACTTGGACTGGAATACAGTTTGCCATGTGACTTACAGTATTGTCTGGATTTGCATAAACTAAACGTGGTTTATGTGCATTTGCTTCAGCTTCTGTAAAATCACCAAATGTCGCAATAATCATTAAATCGCCTACATCGGCCTGATGTGCTGCACCACCATTGACTGAAATGATGCCAGAACCTTCTTCGCCACGAATTGCATAGGTACTGAAACGCTTACCATTAGTCACGTTCCACATGTGAATTTCTTCATATTCGCGGATACCGGCTAAATCCAATAAAAGACCATCGATTGCACATGAACCTTCATAATGAAGTTCAGCTTGGGTAACAACACAACGGTGGATTTTTGCTTTTAATAAACGAGATAGCATGGCTAGCGTCTCCTGAGTGGACCTAAGATCGTTATCTTATGGTTGAATCAATCTGAACTTGCTGGATAAGCAATCAGGCAAGCGCATTTTGCCTTTAAAATGACAGTATGGCAAGCAGCATGGTTCAACATTTTTTTGACTAATCAGTTTGGTTTGTAAGCATTGATTTGATTCATGGCAGGCTGAATCTCACCATTCACCAGCATTTTAGTGCGAGCCAATGCGTGATGGATTGCGTCATCCATTAAATTTTGTTCATTGCTTGGTGCTTTGCTTAAGACATGTCCTGAAACACGTTCTTTTGAACCGGGGTGACCAATACCAATGCGTAAGCGATGGAAGTTTGGACCGATATGAGGGACTATGTCACGTAAACCATTATGACCACCATGACCACCACCTGTTTTTAGGCGAATGACACCAGGGTTCATATCCAGTTCATCGTGAGCAATCAGTATTGCTTCTGGAGCAATATTGTAGAATTTTGCGAAGGGAACAACACTTTTACCAACAAGGTTCATAAAGGTTGTGGGTAATAGCAGACGGACGTCTTGACCTTCGATATTACCACGCCCACTCATTCCATTGAATTTTGGGTCTTTTTTAAGCGTAATGCCATATTGTTCTGCAAGGCGTTCAACAAACCAAAAGCCTGCATTGTGGCGGGTTTGGGCATACTCAGAACCTGGGTTGCCCAAACCAACAATCAGTGAAATATTTGACACTAATTACACCAATAACACTTATGCGCGAACGAAGTCAGCGTGCATAGGCGTGTTTTTAGCTGGGTGACGTTGTAACGCTTTGATTTTAACGCTTTCAACTTTGTCGCCAACTTTGATTTCAACAACTTCTTCGAAGAAAGCGTTGTTTTCTAAAGCTTTAACAAGCTCACGAAGTTCTAAAGTAACAGCTACAGGTTCAGCAGCACCACCGTAGATGATAGCTGGAACTTGAGCAGCGTGACGAAGGCGGCGGCTCGCACCTTTCCCTTGGTTAGCTGCTTCACGCGCTTGAGCGTTTAATACGAAGTTTGCCATGATAGACATCCTTAATTTAAGTTTTAAATAAACTAGATCTGCGACCGACCTAGTGAGACAAAGCCCTGCACTGGGCAGGGCTTTTAAAATTCAGCGCTATATTATAGATAAGAATCAAACATTGCACTAATAGATTCTTCGTTGTTAATACGACGAATTGTTTCAGCAACCATACTCGCAACTGAAACTTGGCGAATCTTACCAAGAGCTTGAGCTTCTTCAGAAAGAGGAATGGTGTCTGTAACAACCAATTCATCAATCACAGAGTTTTTCAAGTTTTCGATAGCTTTACCTGATAAAACAGGGTGAGTTGCATAAGCAACCACTTTGCGCGCACCAAATGTTTTCAATGCATCAGCAGCTTTACATAACGTACCTGCAGTATCCACCATGTCATCTACGATGACGCAGTCACGGCCTTTAACATCACCAATCAAGTGCATGACTTGTGATTCGTTTGCCTTTTGACGACGTTTGTCGATGATAGCAAGGTCAATATCGCCCATTTGTTTAGCAACAGCACGTGCACGAACGACACCGCCAACGTCAGGAGAAACCACCATGAGGTTATCATGTGATTGTTGACGAAGGTCAGCTAAAAGCGCTGGTGTACCGTAGATGTTGTCTACAGGGATATCGAAGAAACCTTGGATTTGGTCAGCGTGAAGGTCGATCATTACCACACGATCAATTCCTACAGTTGTCAGCATATCTGCGACAACTTTTGCAGTAATTGGAACACGTGATGAACGAGGACGACGGTCTTGACGCGCATAACCGAAATAAGGAATCACTGCGGTAATACGACCAGCACTTGCACGACGCAAAGCATCAGCCATAACGAGGATTTCCATCAGGTTATCATTCGTTGGGGCACAAGTAGGTTGTACGATAAATACGTCTTTACCACGAACATTTTCAGTAATTTCGACAGCAATTTCACCGTCAGAAAATTGACCAATAGATGCAGCACCTAAAGGGATGTGCAAGTGGCTTACGACTTTTTGGGCGAATTGTGGATGTGCAGATCCACTAAAAACGACAAGATTGGGCATGAAGCACCCTTGGCGGTTGGCAATTTAGGAATTAGATGGCAGGGGTAGCTGGATTCGAACCAACGGATGCCGATATCAAAAACCGGTGCCTTACCACTTGGCGATACCCCTAATGCGGCAGAACTTTAATATTTTTGCGTCATTCTGTCAAGGTAAATTAACAGTAGAACAGCAAAGTGTTGCTCTGTCTTTTTTGGAAAATGGCAGGGGTAGCTGGATTCGAACCAACGGATGCCGATATCAAAAACCGGTGCCTTACCACTTGGCGATACCCCTAAATTTGATTACTGTAAAATGGCAGGGGTAGCTGGATTCGAACCAACGGATGCCGATATCAAAAACCGGTGCCTTACCACTTGGCGATACCCCTAGTACAGTCATCTACAGGTGAAATAAAATGGCAGGGGTAGCTGGATTCGAACCAACGGATGCCGATATCAAAAACCGGTGCCTTACCACTTGGCGATACCCCTATCAGGTAACGTGGAAATGTCTTATTGGTGATTCATTCAAGCTGTTGACCAAGTAAGCTTTACATGGTGCATTTGCAAGAACATCATCAATGTTCATATCACTCGTTACTTCAGCAAAAACACAAGCACCTGTACCTGTAAGTTTTGCAACACCGAACTGGTCGAGATATTGCATCGCTTCATCTACTTCTGGATATAAACTTCTTGCCAAAGGCTCAAAATTATTTCCAAAATCAGATGGCTTTAACTGATAGGCGCAAAATTTAGAGCTCTTCGTGTTTCTTGTCAATGTTTTTTGTGAAAAAAGCAATTGAGTGCTGATAAAACAATCAGGTTTTAACACAATGTATTGTTTTTGATCTAAGTCTATGAATGTTAAGTGCTCACCTATGCCTTCAGCCCAAGCATTGCGACCATGGACAAAGATGGGAACGTCTGCGCCTAACTGAACACCCAAGTCTGCTAATTGCTCAGTATTTAGCCCGCACTGCCACAGTTGATTGACTACGATTAATGTCGTTGCAGCATCCGATGAACCACCACCTAAGCCTGCACCCATCGGAATATTTTTTTCAAGACGAATGGATAAACCGGTGGCTGTTTGTGCATACGGCTTAAGTATCTGCGTCGCCTTATAAATCAAATTTTGACTCAAATCGACACTGTTTAAGCCTTCAATATGAATTTCTTGATCTGTACGGAGCTCAAACTCTAACCAATCACACAGATCGATCAACTGGAAAATACTTTGCAGTTCGTGGTAGCCGTTTTCACGACGACCCGTAATGTGTAAAAACAAATTCAGTTTTGATGGGGCAGGGACACGGATCATAACGAGATAAACTAGCGGTTTTGAATGACCATTGTAATACGGTTTTCTGCACCATTTTCAAGTGCTTGTTTTAAAATCAACCGATTTGGCATATGGGCTTGTTCGTTATAGCTCAGCTCAACGCTCCAACCATCTTCAATGATCTTTACCGCTCGTTTGGCACTGTCACGTTGGATTTGTGCTTGAACTGTTGCAGGTTTGGCTTGAACCCAATTGACTAAATGGGTGATGGGTGCCTGCCAACCTGTTGCTGTTTTTAAAAGTTCTTCAGGAGTTTCAGCTTGGATGAGGCCAGTTTTAGCACTATTCAGGCTAACTTCACCTGGACGACCAGTAATTTGCGTTTTACCAACGCCTAAAATTCCACTGAGCTCAATATCAAACTCTTGTTGCTGTTGTACCCATGTGAAAAAAGCACTGCCTGTCTGTTCAGGCGTACGCACCCCAATTTTACCCTGTAAGCTAAATTGTTGATCAGATTCGGTTTGTATAGTGTTTGGATCAAGCTGTGGTTTAGTAAATTGTTGACAGCCTGTTAGTGCTAAGCTACTTGCAGCAAGTAAGCTTAAGCTCAGATTTGAGAAAATACGCATAAAAACTATGAGCTCTTTTTCAGTTGTTGGGGTAACAATAAAGTATTGAGTTGATCCAATTGAGGATCATTTGGGTGTTTTTGTTTGAGTTGTTGTAACACAGTGGAGAATTTTTGCAGATCACCGAGCATATAAACTGAACGCGCATAACGCACGCCAATATTGACACTACCACTGATGAGGTAGGCTTTTTCTAAGACTTTGGCTGACGTGCTAAAGTCATTTTGTAAGTAACAAATAAAGCCCAAGGTGTCTAAGATGGAGGCTTGTTCAGGGGCATATTCTAAAGCATGTTCAACAAATCTACGTGCATCATCTAAGCGTCTGTTTTGCAAGGCTAAAGTATATGCATAAGCATTGAGATAGGTTGGGCTATTGGGCTCGATACTTAACAGTTGGTTTAGCAACTTTTCAAGTTTGTCTTTATCCGTATGTGGATCCAACATTAGCACTTCAGAATAGATCAGTTCAGGATCATCCGGTAAGTTCTTAATCGCCTCATCTAACAGTCGCATGGCTGCGGCTTTGTTATTCATGCGCTTTAAAATATCGGCTTGCGCCTGATACAAAAAACTTGCATGTTGTGGATAGTTCACCCGTTCTTGGGTTAAAAAGCGCAAAGCATCATTGGGTTTGTTTTGCTGAGTATAGATACTGATGAGGCTACGACGTGATACGGTATACAGACTACCATCGACTAGACGATAGTAGGCCTTGGCTGTTTCAAAATGCTGTTTTCGTTCAGCATTCACTGCTAGATAGTAATAGGCTTCATTTTGATATTCGGCTGAATTACGTAGTTCAACCAGATATTTTTCCGCTTTTTCGTACTTTTTTAAGTCAATACTGGTTAACCCCGCAATAAACAAGGCTTCTTCTTGGTTAGGCCATTTTTTAATCAGGCTCTCAAGCTTGGTTAAGGCCTCATTCGACGCATTAATTTTAATCAGATATTTGGCTTCGGCTAAACGGACATCGACATTGTCACGGTGTTTACGACTCGATTTTGCATACCAATTACGGGTTTCTTCTTCTTGACCGAGTGCGCTGAGTAAGTTGGCTTTCATCAGGATGTAGCCTGTGACTTTTCCGCGCTTTTTTAGGGCTTTATTGATGGTGGTTAGGGCTTGGTCAAGCTGGCCATTTTGCGCCTCTAAACCTGCAATCAATGCCAAAATAGAGGGATTGTTCCGCTCCTTACTTGAACGTAGTGCTTGGATGAGAATTTCTTGATCTTCAGGTTCTTCAGGGGCAATCCCCGCAAGGATTTGCTCTAAATCAGCATTGGCATCAATGTTGAGAATTTTATCGAGTGTTTCAGCTGCAAGTTCATATTCATGTGCTTTGAGTGCAATGTGAGATAAATAAAATAAGGCTGGAACATCGGTAGGCTCTTGCACCACCCAATGCGTTGCAATGTCGAGTGCGGCATGCAAGTCATTTTGTTCAAGGGCAATATTTAAAGCGCGCTGTTTAATGGTGGTGGAATTACTTTTAATCGCCAACACAGTATAGTTATGCAGGGCAGTCGCGCTGTCTTGATAAGCCAGTGCAAATTCGGCAATCATACTTTGTTGAATTGCATCATAATTAGATAGCGAAAAATCTCCAGCTGCTCTAAGATGAGCACTAGATGCCATGCTACCGACGAGTAAGAATGTGGTAGAATATTGCTTAATTCTCGCGCCGCTCAGTCGGCAATGTGTTTGACGCAATTTTTCTTGATCCAAGTAATGCTTTTTATGACACCGTTATTGCACAATAGCATAAATTTAGCGAAATGATGATCTGATATGTCTTTCTTTGCATTGGGTGTCAACCATCAAACCGCCTCCGTAGAATTGCGTGAGCAAATTGCATTTAACCCTGAAAAGTTAACACAACTGCTTGAGCAACAAGGCCAAAACCAAGACTTAAATGAAATGGTAGTGGTCTCTACGTGTAACAGAACAGAAGTGTATGCCATGTCTGAAAACTCAGATATGGTATTAAACTGGCTCGCCCAAGCAAATGGCATAGATGTTAAACAATTGTTGAATCATGTATACCGTTATGAAAATGCGCAGGCTGTCACTCACTTAATGCGTGTTGCAAGCGGTTTAGATTCACTCATGCTTGGTGAACCGCAAATTTTGGGGCAGGTTAAATCAGCACTATCTCTAGCGAAGACGGCTCATACTGTTTCTCCTCATTTAAACCGAATTTTTGAATATGCTTTCTATGCGGCGAAACGCGTCCGCTCTGAAACGGCTGTGGGTAGTCATGCTGTATCGATGGGTTACGCGGTGGCTCAGCTTGCATTACAAGTGTTTAGTAAGCCTGAAAAGTTGACAGTCATGGTGGTCGCTGCGGGCGAAATGAATAGCTTAGTGGCGAAGCATTTGGCTGAAATGGGCGTCGCAAAAATCCTCATTTGTAACCGTACCCGTGAACGGGCTGAAACTTTGGCTCAAGAAATAGCCCATCGTGTAGATGTGGAAATCATTGAGTTTGATCAGTTGGCTAATAACTTAGCGCGTGCAGATGTCATTTCCAGTTGTACCGGTAGTTTACATCAAGTGATTCATTATCCAGATGTAAAAGCTGCCTTAAAAAAGCGTCGTTATCAACAAATGTTGATGGTCGATTTGGCTGTTCCGCGTGATATCGACCCGAAAGTGGAAAGTTTGGATGGCGTCTATTTATATGGCGTAGATGACTTGCAGTCGGTGATTGATGAAAACCTTGCTCAACGTCGTCAGGCGGCGGTTGAAGCTGAGGTGATGGTCAACCAACTAGCAACGGAGTTGGTGACCCAGCAGAAGGTTAATCTCGCAGGTGAAACCATCCATGCTTACCGTCAGCAAGGTGAACACTTAAGACAAGAAGAACTAGATCTAGCGCTGGCACGGATTGCGAAAGGAGAAAAACCGGAGCGGGTGATGCAAGAGTTTGCACATCGTTTGACGCAGAAGTTGCTACATCCGACCTCGATTATGCTGCGTGAAGCAGCCAAATCAGAAGATCCGAGTCATTTTGAACAAATGCAAACATGTTTAAATGAGACTTTTACTAAACGTCGTAAAACTAAAAAGTAAATCTAAATACAAAAATGCAATAGGTTTAAGTAATCAGTCTTAAGCCTATTTTTTTGGTCAGTTCAAAGAGTTTATGTTTTAAATTTCGTGTCTCAATTAATGAATTTGGGGCTTTAAGTTTAAGTTTTAAATATTTTTCTTCAAGCGAAAGAGCATATTCACTGGCCAGTTTATCCGCCAGTTCTGGTGTTTTAGTTAGTTCTTCAATATTGGTACGCTGCATAATATCGGCAATCGCGTTGGCATAACGGCTACATGCACCCAAAACATAATAGGTTGCCAGTTCTTGGTCGTCGGGTAAATCATCAAAGATGCCATCTAAGACTTGTAGCACATGCGCTAAAAGTTCATCTTCAGGTAAATAGGCGCGTAGAGTTTCAAAGTGAATATACAAAAACGGATGATGGATCAGAACGGCGAGGGCGAAGTCTTCATCTTTGGTGCGAATATTAAAAGACAACGAGGCATCGTTGCTGACTTGAGGTGTCCAGCGACGACCAAAACCAAGCTTTTCTTTGAAGGATTGATTTAGCAAATAACGGAAAGAGCCCGTTTTCGGCAATAAGTCCGTCAGTTGGCGCAACTCACTCATGACCTGACTTTTACCTTCAGGGCTACTAATGTCATGGTTCTGCGTCAGATGTGCAAAAACAAAATCTGACAGTAGTGGGGCCTGTTGGAGCAGTTTATTAAAGTTTTCAATACCTTCGCGACGAATCATTGAGTCAGGGTCATGATCATTTGGCAGCACAAAGAACTTCAGCTCACGACCATCATTGAGTAACGGTAATGCAATTTCTAAAGTACGGCGTGCTGCTTTTTGTCCAGCCACGTCACCATCGAAGGCAATGGTAATCCGGTTGTTTTGTTTAAACAGAATATTTAAGTGTTCGGTGTTACTGGCAGTTCCCAAGGTCGCCACAGCACCTGCAATGCCATACTGCTGTAGTGCAATCACATCCATATAGCCTTCGACCATTAGGCAGTCTTGGGCTTTTTGTTTACGACCTTCATATAAACCATAAAGCAATTGGTTTTTATGAAATACCTCAGAGTCTGGCGAGTTGATGTATTTGGGCTTAATTTCGTCATTTAGAGCACGACCACCGAATCCCACCACACGACCTTTGGCATCACGAATCGGAAATATGACGCGATCCCGTAACAAGTCAAAGTCACGACCGTTGTCGCTGGTACGAATCAATCCGAGTAGCTTTAAGCCTTCGATATCTTGCGGGAAGGCTTTTTCTAAGTGTTGCCAGTCCTCAGGTGCATAACCTAAACGCCAATATGCAATGGTATCTCGGCTGAGTCCACGTTGCTTAAAGTACTGCTGAGCAGAGCGACTATGCGGTAGTTGCTGCTCATAGTATTGCGCAATATTTTCTAACAGGTCGTATAAGTTGCCTTCTTGAACGGGGGCAGTGTTGAAGCCCTCGAAAGTATCAAAATCAGCATAACCCTCTTGGTAGTCCATGGACTGAAATTCAGCAAAAGGATCATGCTCAATTTGAAACTCAGGTTGTACCAGAGCTGGCTCAGTTTTCTTGGCTTCTGCGACATCGACCTGTGGTTTTTGGACAGGTTTAGCTTCTCGCTTATACACCAGTTTTTTCGAGTCACGGTTGTCTTTTGGAAGTTCGATGCCTGTTTGACTCGACAAATCCTTCATCACATCAATAAAGCTACGACTGTCGATGTCCATTAAAAAACGAATGGCATTACCATTGGCCTGACAACCAAAACAGTGGAAATACTGTTTGTCACGATACACGTGAAAAGATGGTGATTTTTCTTGATGGAACGGACAACAGCCTGAATAGGTGCGACCTGACTTTTTAAGTTTCACACGTTGACCAATCAGGTCGACAATGTCGGTCCGATCTAAAATTTGGTCAATGGTGTGTTGAGGAATAGCCATGTCGAATCGTCAGTCGCTGATGTTTTGAACCGTGAAAAGAAGCAGAGATGGAGGTTTTAAAATGCAAAAAACCATCGAATCTAGATTGTTTTGTATACCTTTTAAGCGTTTTGATCAAGCGGAAATCGCACAAAACAAAAGGGCAAGTATGATAACTTGCCCTTTCTAAAATAGCGAATATTTCAGAGGAATTATTCGGTTTCAGTATTGATGTTTTGCTGTGTTTCAGGACGATCGAGTAGACCGAAACTGATACGGTTGGTAAAGCTGCGCTCTGTTGTTTGTTTCGGCTGTTCGATTGTTTCTTCAGAACTGTTTTGTTCTTCGCGACCAAACACACCTAAAGTCGCGCGGTTGACCCAACTTGCTTCTTTACGTGCAGCGCGTAAGTTCACTTCACCATTCGATTTCACTAAATTTGGATAATTTAGTTTCAAGACATCGGTATATTGTTGCGCAGTTTGCTTGTCGCCCAATTGGTCATACGAATAAGCAACAGTTGCTAAAGCTTCAGGCACTTGAGGGCTTTGTGGATAATGTTCAATCACCCATTGCGCACGCTCTAGTGCTGCGACCCATGCTTTACGTTTGATATTAAAACGTGCCGCATTCATTTCGCTTTCAGCCAACTCATTGCT
Source organism: Acinetobacter sp. SwsAc2 (assembly GCF_013391465.1). Classification (NCBI taxonomy): domain Bacteria; kingdom Pseudomonadati; phylum Pseudomonadota; class Gammaproteobacteria; order Moraxellales; family Moraxellaceae; genus Acinetobacter; species Acinetobacter sp. SwsAc2. Next base: position 18,069 of record NZ_JACBEZ010000002.1, read on the forward strand.
GATAAACTTCATGCGCTGTGCGGCATCAACCGCATAAGTGCTTGAAGGGTAACGACGAATAAAGTCTACGAAGTTTTGATATGCCACTTTAAGATAGCTCACATCGCGATGTGCTTGCTTTAAAGAAGTATAACGAATCAAACCATCATAGTTTTGTTCCATATTGGCTACGCCACGGACATAGTAGGCATAGTCCACGTTTGGATGCTGAGGGTTCAAACGAATGAAACGATCAGCCAGTGCAATCGCACCTTCATAATCTTTCTGCTGAAACTTCACATAGAGCAGCTCTAGTTGAGCTTGTTGCGCATATTCACCTGTAGGGTAATAGGTATCTAATGCTTCTAAGTGTTTTGCAGCGTCGGTATATTGACCACTTTGCAGTGCTTTTTCTGCTTTTTGAATATAAACCTGTTCACTCGATTGTGGACCGGTATCTACCACTTCTTTCTTGGGATTGCTGCTACAGCCTACCATTGCAGATGCAATGCCAATCGTTAGAGCAAGCATTGTCATTTTATAATGTGGTAGCGACATAAAAATTCCTCTGTTAATACGGGCAATGAGCTACAATTGCGCTATTAAATCACTTTTATTTGAATGATCAAATGGCTCAAGCACAATCTTCCGATCCAAATTTCCCTGAAACCGATTTCAATTTACTTGAAGATTCTGAGGATGCAGATAACCATACTTCAAGCTCTACTGCAACACGTTTATCGTTGCAATTTCAATTGGATGAAACTTATCTCGGACAACGTATAGACCAAGTTGCAGCAACGATTTGGAGCGACTTTTCGCGTGAAAAACTCAAACAGTGGCTAAAAGAAGGCCATTTGTTGGTAAATGGTAACAGTGTCAAACCCAAATATAAATGTGAAGGATTTGAACTGTTAACCCTTGAAGTTGAGTTAGAAGCCCAAACTCGTAGTCTGCCTGAAGACATTCCGCTGGATATTGTCTATGAAGATGAGGACATTATTGTCGTTAATAAACCTGTTGGGATGGTGGTTCACCCAGGTGCGGGCAATTCATCGGGTACGTTGGTAAATGCATTATTGCATCACTATCCAAAATCGGCAGAACTGACCCGTGCGGGTTTGGTACATCGTATTGATAAAGATACGTCAGGCTTGTTGGTCGTTGCGAAAAATTTAGAAGCGCAATTTTCACTGAGTAAGCAATTGGCGAAAAAAACGGTTTACCGTGTTTATGACCTGATTGTGTATGGCAATGTGATTGCGGGTGGCACGGTGGATGAACCGATTAAACGTCACCCTGTAGATCGTGTCAAAATGGCGGTATTGCCGGGCGGTAAAGATGCTGTAACACACTACAACGTGAAAGAACGCTTCCAACATTTCACCCGCATCCAAGCTCGTCTTGAAACTGGACGTACGCATCAGATTCGTGTGCATTTTAGTTATATTGGTTTTGGTTTAGTTGGCGATCCTGTGTATATGCCGCGTGTGCGCGTGCCCGCAGGTGCAACAGAACTTTTAGATGAGACTTTACGTGGTTTCAGACGCCAAGCCTTGCATGCAGCAGAGCTCGGTTTGAAACACCCTCGTACAGGTGATGAAATGTTGTTTAAAGCGCCGTGGCCAGCAGACTTGGCGACCTTGGTCGATGTACTCCGTACGGAAAACAAAGCCTACTAAGTTATAGCTGAATCATCATAAGGACAGTATATGCAATTTGTTCAAGGACTTCCGGCAGGTGTTTTTGTGGGGCAAACCCGTGTGCATCATGATCGTGCTTTAGAAACCACTCAAACTGAACTGCAAGGCTTTAATTTGGCTTTGCACGTACAGGATGATGCCGCACGTGTGCAACAGCATCGCATGATCTTGCTCGAAGAGTTTGCGGGCTATGGGGTCGATAAAATCACATGGATGACGCAAACCCACAGCACCATTTGCCGTGTAGTGAATGAGCAAATTGACTTTGATGCTCAAGAAGGGGATGGTTTGGTGACGCAGCGCCCGAAGCATGCCCTGATGATGATGACAGCCGATTGTTTGCCAGTGGTTGTAGGCAATGCAGATGGAACTGAAGTAGCCAATTTGCATGCAGGTTGGCGTGGGTTGGCGCATGGCATTATTGAAAATACCATTGCCAGCATGAACACTCAGCCGACATGGGCTTGGTTGGGTGCGGCCATTAGTCAACCTTGTTTTGAAATTGGGGCGGAAGTAAAAGAAGCTTTTTGTTCAAAGTATGCTGAGCTTGAGTCTGCATTTCAAACTGGTGCGCAAGCTGGAAAATATTATGCTGACTTATATGCGATCGCAAAATTCATTCTAAAACAGCACGGTGTTGAGGTAGTCTCTGGTGGTGATCAGTGTTCATTTAGCCAGTCGGATGAGTACTTCTCTTATCGACGTCATGCCAAAACTGGGCGTATGGGGACATTCGTGTTTATGCAATAGTTAGGCTTTTGATGAAGTGCTTGGCTGTTTTAATCCTTGCACTTACTCCCCACTCAGCGAGTGGAAGTGTTAAACTTAACTCAATTCTTTGGTCTTAAAAATTTCCATGTCTGTACCTGATCTTGTTTCTGCTACACCTGTTCATGTGTGTGTGGTTTATCATAGCGCCTATGGTCATACGGCGAAAGTCGCTCAGTATATTGCACAAGGTGCAGAGCAGGCGGGTGCTGATGTGCATTTAATTTCTGTTGCTGCAGTGCAGTGGGACTTGTTAGATCAGGCCGATATTATTGTGATGGGTTGCCCAACGTATATGGGCAGTCTTACAGCAGCGCTTAAGCAGTTTATGGAAGATTCCTCTAAGCGCTGGTTAGCACGGGCTTGGCAAGGAAAACTGGCTGCAGGCTTTACCAATGGTGGGGGCTTAAGTGGCGATAAACTGGCGGTATTACAGCAGATTAATTTATTTGCTATGCAGCATGGTATGTTGTGGGCTGGTTTACCGTTTATGCCGACGGGACGTAGCCAACACGATATTAATCGGATGTCGAGCTTTTTAGGTTTGATGACTCAGTCAGACAACGCTAGTATTGAAATAACCCCACCTGAAGGTGACTTGGAAACTGCTCGAAAGTTTGGAAAATATTTGGTTGAGCTAAAAGCTGACTATTAACAGTTCTGATAATAAAAAACCTCCACATGGGAGGTTTTTTATTATTTATGCATAATACGGGCTTTATCACGTTGCCAGTCACGGTCTTTTTCCGTGGCACGTTTGTCATGCAGCTGTTTGCCTTTCACTAAAGCGATTTCTAATTTCGCACGTGGTCCTTTCCAATAAGCAACAAGTGGAACACACGAATAACCTTTTTGATTCACTGCGCCGAGTAGCTTATCCAGTTCACGACGGTTCAACAGTAACTTACGGGTACGGGTCGCTTCAGGAACAATGTGCGTAGATGCACTGAGTAAAGGCTGAATTTGAGCACCGAACAGGAAAGCTTCACCATTTTTAAAGGTGATATAACTCTCAGACAGCGTCATACGACCTGCACGTAATGATTTCACTTCCCAGCCTTGCAGTGACAGGCCAGCTTCAAATTTTTCTTCAATAAAATAGTCGTGACGTGCACGTTTATTCTGTGCAATCGTCCCGCTGGTATTTTTTTTAACTACAGTTGCTTTCGCCATAATCAATTACTTCCAACAATGTACCTATTGTGCCTTAAAGCATGGTTAAGGTGAAGTTTTTTCAAATTTATAGAGTTTCTTCACCTATAAAACAAGTTTTTGCTAAAATATGGCTCTACAAAATCAACAGAGTAAAAATGGATGTCTAAAACTCGCGTCATTTACCCGGGGACTTTTGATCCAATTACCAATGGTCATATTGATTTGGTTACACGTGCATCACGTATGTTTGATGAAGTGGTGGTAGCCATTGCCATTGGTCATCATAAAAACCCTCTCTTTAGTTTAGAAGAGCGTGTGAGCTTGGCCAAAGCATCATTAAGCCATCTTGATAATGTTGAGTTTGTAGGTTTTGATGGTTTGTTGGTGAACTTCTTCCGTGAACAAAAAGCAACGGCTGTACTGCGAGGATTGCGTGCAGTGTCTGACTTTGAATACGAGTTCCAGTTAGCCAATATGAACCGTCAACTTGATTCACACTTTGAGGCGGTATTTTTAACGCCGTCAGAACAGTATTCATTTATTTCATCGACATTGATTCGTGAAATAGCACGTTTAAAAGGTGATGTGACGAAGTTTGTACCACAAGCGGTGGTTGCTGCTTTTGAACGTAAACATCAACAAGGTTGGTAATGTGTCTTTATATATAACCGATGAATGCATCAATTGTGATGTTTGTGAACCTGTGTGCCCCAATGAAGCCATTTTCATGGGGGAATTGATTTATGAAATCAATCCAGACTTATGCACAGAGTGTATCGGACATTATGATAAACCCCAGTGCCAATTGTTCTGTCCAGTGGATTGTATTCCGCTAGATCCTAATCATGCGGAAACTGAGGATGAGCTCATGGATAAATATAAAAAACTAATTGCTCAAAAAAGCGCAAGCAATTAAGTCTAAAATTTGATACTATGCGCCTCGAAGTGAGCCAGACGATCGCTGCTGTGGAGATCTCCGTGATTGAAGCAGGGGAGGAAAGTCCGGGCTTCATAGGGCAAGGTGCCAGGTAACGCCTGGGCGGCGTGAGCCGACGGAAAGTGCAGCAGAGAGTAGACCGCCTTCATTATGGTTTCGAGCAATCGAAATCGGAGGTAAGGGTGAAAGGGTGCGGTAAGAGCGCACCGCATGGCTGGTAACAGTTCATGGCATGGTAAACCCCACCGGAAGCAAGACCAAATAGGGATCCTTTAGGCATGGCCCATGCTGGATCCGGGTAGGTCGCTTGAGCGTATGAGTGATTGTACGCCTAGAGGAATGATCGTTCTCGACAGAACCCGGCTTATCGGCTCACTTCAACAAATTTTGATCAATTAAGCGCGCAAGGTACTTGACGTACTGGTGAGAAAACCACATAATGCGCGCACAGTTTACGGCTATGTAGCTCAGTTGGTTAGAGCACCGCACTCATAATGCGGGGGTCACAAGTTCAAGTCTCGTCATAGCCACCATTTTTATAGACCACGTTCCAAAACGTGGTCTTTTTTTGTCCTTATTTTGGGCTTAATACCCACCTCCAATTTGCGTTTGTTGTTGTGAAGAAACTTCCTGAGCAGTAATTTTCTGCTGATCATCTGTTTCAATTAAATAGGTGGAAGAACGTTTTTTTGAAATTAACCCAAATTGATAGCGAGCGGTGAGTTGAACATAATTTTCTAGATATTTTGCACGATGACGTGGTTCTAATTTGAAAATATATTGTGCAAATTCTTCAGCATAACTTGGATTATTGAGTAAATTAGGATCGGTAATCGTGGCTAAATAATAATGTTGAGTTGGATTTATACCTTCCTCATTTTTAGGAAGGATGAGATAACCATAATCAAATTGGCTTAATTCCTTAAATTTTAGATTTTGTAAAGAAATAGGAATATAGTCTTGGTCACTTGTAATACTGTTCCAAACTTGTAACCCTGAAAAAATGAAAACTAAAATAGTTACGATGTAAAAATGTACATTCCATGTTGTAGAAATAGTCTTAGGTTCAACCCCATTTTTTATGACAATTGTGTGTGCTAGATAGTCGTGAATAGAGCGGCGATTTTTCCGATTAAAAATATATAAATAAATTATAGAAATCAGTAAGCTACCTAAAAGTATCGTAAAGATGCTATTCAATACTGGGTGAAAAAGTAGCGTAAAAGACATTAAGCAGAAAGGGGCATATAAAATTGCCGAGCGTAGAAATGAGGCGGATAGGCTGAGATACTGCTGATCTAGTTTGACGACTTTAATGGATTGAAGAATTTTGCCGATTGTTTGTCCATTATTGTTAACGCTGTTGCAATAAGTAAAGTATAGAATAACGAAAAGATAACCAATTAATGTTATGAGTATAGGGTATTCATAAGGAAATTTACCTAATAGGCTAGAGATAATGTTACAGAAAGCACCGATGAGCAAAGCATCAATGATAAATGCGAAGCTCCTACGCCAAAAGCCTGCAATATAAGGTTGTGTATCAGGTGATACATCATTTTCAATTGTATTATCCAAAATAATGACTCATGCTGTTATAAAATTATTGGTTTTGATGTTAAAAGTAATCAGTGATTAAAGTTTTAAGCACTTTATTAAATAGTGAGCTGTTTTACAGAATTGTAGAGATGAAATCAATAATTCGAAGAGATTCTTTTTATTTATATTGAGTTGATACTTCTGTGATTTTAATCCTTGGAAGCTATTTTGGATCTGCATATAGGCAGTACATTATTCTGCAAAAATTTATTTTTTTAGCCTGTAATTTTATTCTTTGTTCAGTTTAGTTGCGCATAGCATTTAGCATTTAGCATTTAGCATTTAGCATTTAGCATTTAGCATTTAGCATTTAGCATTTAGCATTTAGCATTTAGCATTTAGCATTTAGCATTTAGCATTGCAATTTCAAGTTGCTTATATGGTGATCTTTTTGAACATGATATAAGCGTTGTTGGGCTTTGCTGAGCTATGCCATGCATCGTTTTTTGTTACATGTTCTATAAGTGTTGATTGATGATTCATTTGGCAACATTCATGTAAGCGTGATTATAATTGACCAAGGCTGGACTCACGAGCTGGCATGCACTTAGTGCTGTTAAGAGTGTAGTAATAAGCAAGGATTTGATCTGCTTAAGGATAGTTTCCTTTATATATTTAGCTATTGTGCCCGATGTTTTTTACTAAATATGTATTAATTTTAAACATTTAATTATCAGTTGTTTAAATGCTGATCATTGGGATGGGGTAGGGCTTGACGGGTGTTTAATATGTATAGATAATGCCCCCACAGTTTACGGCTATGTAGCTCAGTTGGTTAGAGCACCGCACTCATAATGCGGGGGTCACAAGTTCAAGTCTCGTCATAGCCACCATTTTTAAAGACCAAGCTCTCAGCTTGGTCTCTTTTTTTGTGCGTAAAAAATAGATTTGAATATGTCGATATAAAAAAGCCCAAACATCTGTTTGGGCTTTTTTATTGGAACAGCAGCTTATATGCCAGCTTTCCAGCCATTCATGATTGGGTAACGACGTTCACGGCTAAATGCGCGTGAGCTGATACGCGGACCAATTGCACCTTGGCGACGTTTGTATTCATTGAAATCGACCAAACGAATCACTTTTGCAACCACTTCAGCATCAAAGCCTTTGGCAATGATGTCATCTTGGCTCATATCTTCTTCAATATAAGCATACAAAATGGCATCCAGTACATCATATGGTGGTAAAGAGTCTTGGTCCTTTTGATCTGGACGTAACTCTGCTGAAGGTGGGCGAGTAATCACACGCTCAGGAATCACAGGCTTGTCTGAAATGCTGTTTCGGTATTTCGCAAGTTCAAACACAATGGTTTTATACACATCTTTTAGTACGGAAAAACCACCCACCATGTCACCATAGAGCGTGCAGTAGCCCACAGCCAATTCTGATTTGTTGCCTGTAGACAGGACTAAATTACCAAATTTGTTTGATAAACCCATCAGCAGTGTACCGCGGGCACGCGCTTGTAAGTTTTCTTCAGTTGCATCCGCAGGGCTGTTGCCAAAGAACGGATAAAGCGTTTGCATAAAGCTGTTCACAATCGGGTTGATTTCAGCAATCCCAAAAGTCACCCCCATACTCTTCGCTTGTTCAGCAGCATCTTCTACACTGATTTGGGCGGTATAGGTATATGGCATCATTACGGCTTGGACTTTGTCGGCGCCAATCGCGTCGGCTGCAATGGCAAGGGTTAAAGCAGAGTCGATCCCGCCTGATAAACCCAAAATCACCCCAGGGAAACCTGAGCGCTGTACATAGTCGCGAGTCGCCATCACTAAGCTTTGATAAATCTCTGCCATAGTGTCTAAAGCAGGCGGCAGCGCATTGGCCTTAAAGGCTTGTTGTTCTGCTTCGTATTCAGCGAAATACAGGGATTCTTTAAAGCTTTCAGCTTGAAGTACAACTGAACCATTTTTGGCAATCACGAAGCTTGTACCATCAAAGATCAGGTCGTCTTGACCGCCGACTTGGTTGGCATAAACCAAGTTGAGGTTCATTTGTTTTGCCAGTGCAGACATGGTTTCAACGCGGTGCTGTGGCTTACCGACTTCATATGGTGAAGCATTTAAGACTAAAGCTGTTTCTACATTGAGCTGTGCTAGTTGTTGTACCGTTGAAAGTGACCAAACATCTTCACAAATCAACACACCAAACTTATGCCCCAGATATTCAAAAACAAGGTGTTGATGCCCTTCGGTGAAGTAGCGCTTTTCATCAAACACGCTATAGTTTGGCAAGTTTTGTTTGTTATACACACCCAAAACTTGCCCATCTTTCATGACCGCAGCGGCGTTGTAGCGTTGACCGTCTTCAGTTTGATTGACAAAACCAAAGACCATCACAATGTCTTTTACTGTTTTAAGTTGTTCAAAAACTTGTTGCGTGCGTTTGGTTAGGCTAGGACGTAGAAGTAAATCTTCTGCTGGGTAACCAATGCTCGAAAGTTCTGGAAAAATAATTAAATCAGCATTTTGTTTTTTTGCTTCATTGGCCTGCTCCAACATTTTTTGGGCATTTGCTTCAAGGTTGCCAATGTGCGGAGAGAACTGTGCAAGTGCAATTTTAAAACTTTTCATTTCCAACTAAATCCTATACCTATAGGGATATACACGACGATTGAGTTTGTTATAGCTATAAGTTCTACGTGGTGTAAGTGACGATAAACAAATAGAAGTATTAATCAATAATAAGTGCGAATACTATATACGAAATGCGATTTTTTTTAAGGGATATTCTAAAAAAAATCCGTAAATGTCCTTAAAAAGAACAAATTATTCTAATGTCTTTATGGAGTGTGATTGTGTGGTTTCAAGCGCTTTTACAAAAAATACAGCAAAAGTTTGAACTTAAAAATCGGCCCTTGACTGAAGCGGAGAAAAAGCTCGCCAGCAGCATTTTTGGGAACAGTCTGAACACGGATTCAGTTCGAATTATCGCGCATCGGGCAGTGCTGCCTCATTATGCGATTAGCCCCAATGGACATGTCTATTTTAATATCAAAGACTGGTGCGAAAATTTTGCCGACCAACCGATTCATCAACAAGCTTGGTTGATTCATGAGCTAACACATGTTTGGCAAATTCAGCAGGGACTCGCTGTAGTCCGTAAGGCACTTTTTAACCGTCAATATCGTTATGCATTAAAACAAGGAAAACAGTTTTTAAGCTATGGCATTGAACAGCAGGCGCAAATGGTGCAAGACTACTTTCTCAAAAAACACTATGGCGAAGATTGCTCAGCCTATGAGCAGTGTATTCCCTTTGTGGCACACAAAGCCTCGTTCTGACCCCGATAGATAAATCTGTGGAGTGATTGTTAGACAACAGATTTTAAAGTCATAAATTGCAAATCATTTGAAGAAAAATGCCAGTGGCATAGGGGAAACGGCCTCTTATTTTGAATGCAAAGAGATGGTGAAAATCGTGAGATTGAGCCTGAAAAACGAGCTAAAAATAAGAAGGAATGTCCTATGCGTATCGCTCTTCCATTGAAAGGCAAAGCCAGCCAAATTTTTAAGGGACCCGTATTCGATGCTGAAAAACAGTCTGCGATTATTCCGATTCGGCATATGAAATTTGACTTTGAAGCTGAGAAAATTGATCCCAAATTCTACCTAAATGCGGAGTTGGCCAGTGCTTACTTTGCATCACTCTCGATCTTTCTGACCTATGGTGAAGACTTGGTGATTGATACCGCCCGTTATCACCGCGATTTCCTTAGAGACCCTGTATTAAAACAACGCGTGACGTCTTTGATTGGACAGGAGGCACTGCATTCAAAGCTACATGAAGAATTGAACGATACTTTTAAACAGGTTGATTTACCCGTTGGTATTTTTCGTTATTTAGCTGAAATCGTTTTTGACTACGGTTTTAACCGCTTACCGCAGCCGATGAAATTGTCTTTGATGGCAGGCATTGAACATTTTACCGCAGTGCTGTCTGAATACATGATGAACCATGAAGAGATTTTTTTCGATTCTCAAGACGAAAAGCAACGGGCGATTTGGATGTGGCACATGCTAGAGGAATCTGAGCACAAAGACATTGCATATGATGTGTTTCAATCACTTTCCAATAACTATGCCTTACGTATTACAGGCTTTTTTCCAGCCCTTATCACCATTTTGCTATTGATTTCAGTGGCGTCAGTTTTTGTCCCGTTTTATCGCAAACCGTCTAATTTGGTGAGTCTCAGTTATTGGAAGGATGTACCGCGCAGTTTCAGCCTCTTGTTTGGGCTGAAACGAGGTGTTTATGGCAGTAGTTGGAAGCATATTTTTGATTATTTACGCCCGAGTTTTCACCCGAATGATTATGACACTTCTGCATTTTTAGATTATTACAAAGAGCGTTTACTACATCCTGAAACAGGAGTGTTAACCCCCTATTTCACCAAAGAATTTACTCCAATACTTAAATCATAAGAAGGAGGTTATGACATGGGACTGTTGAGTAAAAAAAATAAACCAAGTCAAAAGGCCTACGCAGTTGTAACGGGCGCAGGTAGCGGAATTGGTCGTAGCTTTGCACTGGAACTGGCAAAGCGCGGTGGTGATGTCATCTGTGCAGATATTGATTTAAGCTCGGCACAGGAGACTGTAGATTTGATTCAGTCGATGACATCTACGTCAGCCTACGCCGTGCATTGTGATGTTGGATTAAAAGAATCTGTACACGCTTTGGCCGAGCAAGCGGAACAGCTTTTGGGACATCCTGTTACTTTGCTCATCAATAATGCGGGAGTGGGGCTAGGTAGTAAGTTTGATGAGGTGTCGCTGGAGGATTGGCGGTGGTGTATGCATGTCAACCTGTGGGGGGTGATTCATGGTTGCCACTACTTTGTACCCAAATTTAAACAGCAAGGCTTTGGTGCCATTATCAATGTGGCATCGGCTGCGGGCTATACCGCAGCCCCTGAGATGACAGCGTACAACGTGACCAAGTCTAGTGTTTTGGCTCTATCAGAAACCTTGGCTTCAGAGCTTCATGCTTATAACATTGCAGTCAATGTGCTGTGTCCGACCTTGGTGCCCACTAATATTATGAAGAATGGTCGCTTGCCAAGTCGCTATTCTGGACTGGCTGACAAACTGCTAATGAACCATGCGTTTACCACCAGTGATGCTGTTGTAAAAAAAACATTAAATCGCTTAGATGCAGGCAAGCTTTATACCATTCCGCAACCCGATGCCAAATTGTTTTGGTGGATGAAGCGGGCATCACCAAGCTTATACGTCAAGCTTTTAGGTTTGGGTTATCCACTGTTTAATCAAATCACAAAATAAGAATAGAGAAAAATGAATATGGAAACGCAATTAGAGACAGAGCAAGCAGATGTGCAAGCACCGTCTGATCAAATGCGAGATCAAACTACGACGCCAAAAAGTACGGAAGCTCAACCTAAGCAAACCCGTAAAAAGGCTGTGCTTCGTCCTAAAGCCGCACATACTTACGATACCATTGTTGTAGGTGCTGGGATTTCGGGCATTGCTGCGGCTTATAAAATGAAACAAGTCGGCTATCAGGACTATCTGGTTTTAGAAAAGGCAGAGAGAGTTGGTGGTACGTGGCGTGATAATAATTACCCCGGCTGTGGCTGTGATGTACCTTCGGCATTGTATTCATTTTCCTTTGCACCTAGTCATCAATGGAGCCATTTATTTGCGAAACAACCTGAAATTTTAAGTTACTTGGAACAGGTGGTTGAGCAGTTTGAATTACAAGACAAAATCCGCTTTCAGCATGAGTTGCTCAGTGCAAAGTGGAATGAAGAGGCGAATATTTGGCAACTTGAAACTTCTCAAGGGGCATATCAAGCACGAACCGTGATCTTTGGCACAGGGCCGATTACAGAACCATCTGTACCTAAGATTAAAGGGATAGAAGGATTTAAAGGAGAAATGTTCCATTCAGCCCGTTGGAAACATGATTATGACTTAACGGGAAAGCGGGTTGCAGTGATTGGAACAGGTGCGTCTGCCATTCAGTTTATTCCACAAATTCAGCCATTGGCGAAAGAGTTGATCGTATTTCAGCGGACTGCGCCGTGGGTTTTGCCCAAAGCGGATATGCAGCTCAATGCTACAGTAAAGTCGCTGGTGGCCAAATTTCCGATGATTCAGCAAGGCTGGAGGAACAGTGTTTCCAGTATTTTAAATGGGATCAACTTTGGGCTGCGTCACCCGTCACTGCTTGAACCAGTCAATATTTTAAGCCGTCAATTATTAAAATTACAAATACAGGATGACTCCTTACGTAAAGCCGTAACGCCTAACTTTTCGATCGGCTGTAAGCGACTTTTATTTGCCAACAATTATTATCCAGCACTGCAACAAGACAATGTCACGCTGTTACCCCAAGGTTTGGTCGAGATTGATGGGCAGAGTGTCATTGCGGCAAATGGGGAACGATTTGAGGTTGATGTCATTATCTGGGGAACTGGTTTTGAAGTGGCACATCCTCCAATTGGCCAACGCGTATGGAATGCCCAAGGTGAGCGACTGGCCGACCTTTGGAAGAGCGGTTCTCCAGAAGCGTACTTGGGTACAAGTTTGGAAAATGTGCCGAATGCATTTTTGGTACTGGGGCCAAATATCTTGGTCTATGACTCGTTTATTGGCATTGCTGAAGCGCAGATTCAGTACATTGTAGATGGTCTACTAAAAATGAAGCAGCAAGGCTTTAAACGTATGATGGTGAAACGAGATGTTCTACGTTATCACAATGCCAAGGTACAAACTCATTTAAAAACCACCGTATTTAACCGAGGCGGCTGCTCAAGCTATTATTTAGATCAAAATGGGCGTAACTTCGCGGCTTGGCCGTGGTCCTTGGCCGAGTTAAAGCAACGTTTATCTACGCTTGAGCTAAAACACTACGATGTTGTTGAAGCTTAAAGTAGTCACATTAAGTATTAAAAAAGCCTGAGTCTGTTCAGGCCTTTTAATACTTTAAGTGTGTCATTCATAAATGGTAGATTTAAAGTTCAACATATAAAAAACCACCCATGCGGGTGGTTTTTTTTGTCTATCAACGCAGACCGAATTAACGGTTGATGTCGCGTTGAACTTCGCCAGTGTAAAGCTGACGAGGACGACCGATCTTGTACGGACCGCTGTGCATTTCTAACCAGTGGCTGATCCAACCAACAGTACGTGCAAGCGCGAAGATCACTGTAAACATTTCTGTCGGGATACCAATCGCTTTAAGGATGATACCTGAGTAGAAGTCTACGTTCGGGTATAAGTTACGTTTGATGAAGTATTCATCAGAAAGCGCGATACGTTCAAGTTCCATAGCAAGAGCAAGCTGTGGATCGTTGATGCCAAGCGCACCAAGAACTTCGTCGCAAGTTTCTTTCATTACTTTCGCACGTGGATCGAAGTTTTTGTACACACGGTGACCGAAGCCCATGAGTTTAACTTCTTTAGTTTTCACTTTTTCCATGAAGTCAGCAACGTTCTCTACAGTGCCGATTTCATCAAGCATCTTAAGAACAGCTTCATTCGCGCCGCCGTGAGCAGGGCCCCAAAGTGCAGAGATACCCGCAGCGATACATGCATATGGGTTCGCGCCAGTAGAACCAGCTAAACGTACTGTAGACGTAGAAGCATTTTGTTCGTGGTCTGCGTGAAGCGTGAAGATACGGTCCATTGCTTTAGCAAGGATAGGATCTACTTTGTAATCACGGTCTGCTGGAGTAGCAAACATCATGTATAAGAAGTTTTCAGCGTAGCTTAAGTCATTACGTGGGTAAACGAATGGTTGACCTACAGTGTACTTGTAGCTCCACGCAGCCAAAGTAGGTACTTTAGCAATTAAGCGGATAGCTGTAATTTCACGGTGATCAACATTTTCGATGTCTAAGTTGTTGTGATAGAACGCAGAAAGCGCACCAACTACACCAACCATGATCGCCATAGGGTGAGCATCGCGACGGAAACCATTGAAGAAGCGGCTAACTTGATCGTGAACCATAGTGTGGTTACGAACTTTAGCATCAAATACTTCTTTTTGTTCAGCTGTTGGAAGCTCGCCATTGAGAAGTAAGTAGCAAGTTTCTAAGTAGTCAGCTTTAGTTGCTAACTGGTCGATTGGGTAGCCACGGTGTAAAAGCACACCTTTGTTACCGTCGATGAAAGTGATTTTAGACTCGCATGCAGCAGTAGCCATAAAACCAGGATCAAAAGTGAAGTGACCTGCGGCCAATACATCCTTAACGTCGATTACATCTGGGCCCAATGTGCCGCTGTAAATTGGTAATTCAATTTCTTTGCCATCAAGCTGTAAAACGGCTTTTTTGCCAGTTGCTTCAGACATTCAATAGATCTCCTGTCCTGGTGAATGATTTATCTGACTCGAAATACTCATCTTTTAATGCACGAATCAGACGGATTAAAAATTTGCTCTAAGAGTAGAGAGTGCTGAAATTTTGTCAATTATACTTATGGATAAAATGATGACTTCCGAAGTTATAGTTAAGATTTAATCCATTAAAATTTGCATAAAATCACAGCACTGACACACTATAATAAGTTAATTCAAGGAGCAAGTGCATAAATAAAAAATGTTGCTGGCGCAATTGTAAGCAGTTTTATATTGAAAAAAGCGCTTGAAAAGAAACAGAATTCAAGTCGTCATATATTTACATTTATTATGATTCTCGTAACTTACGCATCATTTTAAAAAGAAAATGCTGCTTTCGTAGTCATTGTTAAAAACAATAAGTGACTCAAATAAAATGATTTAATTGTATAAAAAATAGCTTATTTGGTATTTCGAAAACGATATATAAGTCACTTTTTTTATTTATACGGATGTGAAAAAATTGTTTTAATTAAAATTTATTACGAGATATTTCAATCTTGTAGGGGATTAATCTGTTGCACCAACATCATGCATATTTATGTCACTATATTAAAATAAAATAATGAACATTTTATATATAAATAAAAAATGATTAAAATAAAGCAGTGAAATTAGCTAGTTTTAAAAACAAGACTTTTTTGTGCATCTTTAGTCTAAAGTCGAATTTTACCGTTTTTGTATAAATTTTAGCGCTTGAATTTGGTGTTTATTTTATAAAAACCAACCATATAGCTGAGATTTGAAGCTAAAGTATTGTAGCGCAAGGCATTTATCTATGTGTTAATGATTCTTATTTAAAGAATTTTTATGCAAAAAGGCCAAGGGCATTGTTTGTATTTTGATAGTTCACGTCTTATAATTCAGTGTCGTTTTAAGTTCAAACGCTATTTAATTTAGAGTTTTAAAGTAGCTGCTGAACAATGCCAGCTTTCCTTCGAATTAATTCCAACAAACTCCGGATGGAGTTTTTACTTACAGGATGCCCGCTGTGAAAAGCAACAGACCTGTCAATTTGTCCATGGGTCAAGTTTTAGAAGTAAACTTAAAATCCCCTGTGGCTATTGCATCAATCTTACACCGTCTATCAGGTGTCATCGTATTTTTACTCGTACCGGTACTTCTATGGATTTTAGACAAGTCATTGTCTTCGCCTGAAGGATTTGCTCAAGTTCAGGCTATTTTTAATAGCTTCATTGTGCGTTTTGTCGTATGGGTATTTGTAGCCGGCTTAATTTTCCACTTTATTGCGGGCGTTAAGCACTTACTTGCAGATATCGGTATTGCTGAAGAACTGCAAAGTGGTCGTATCGCAGCTACTATTTCATTGATCTTGTCTGCAATCGGTATCGTTGCGGCATTTGTATGGATTGTTATCTAATGAAAAGTGCTACTGGTTTAACGGGTTCAGGTTCTCGCGATTGGTTTATCCAACGTGTAAGTGCTGTCGTATTAGCGGTTTATACAGTTGTTGTTTTAGGTTGGATCCTATGCAATGGCGGTTTTAGCTATGAACAGTGGTACGGCTTTATGATGACAGCTCCAATGAAGATTTTATCTTTATTGGCCGTCTTATCTCTTGTTGCACATGCTTGGATTGGTATGTGGCAGGTATTCACGGATTATGTGACTACTCGTCAAATGGGTCCTTCAGCTTCAGGTTTACGCCTTGTACTGACTTCAGCAGTAATTATTGCTGTATTTGCATATGCGATCTGGGCAATCCAGATTTTTTGGGCGAATTGATAGGAATAGATCATGGGCGCTATAACCCCTAAAGAAGATTACACAAATATTCCACACGAAACTTTCGATGCTGTCATCGTTGGTGGTGGTGGTTCTGGTATGCGCGCGTCTTACCAACTTGCTCAAGCTGGTTTGAAAGTTGCTGTTTTAACTAAAGTATTCCCAACTCGTTCGCACACAGTTGCAGCGCAGGGTGGTATTGGTGCATCTCTTGGTAACATGCAAGAAGATAACTGGCACTACCACTTCTATGACACTGTTAAAGGTTCTGACTGGTTAGGCGACCAAGACGCGATCGAGTTTATGACGCGTGAAGCGCCACAAGTGGTTTATGAGTTAGAACACTTGGGTATGCCATTTGACCGTAACGCAGACGGTACGATTTACCAACGTCCATTCGGTGGTCACTCTGCAAACTACGGTGAAAAAGCAGTTCCACGTGCATGTGCTGCTGCTGACCGTACAGGTCACGCACTTCTTCACACGCTTTATCAAAGCAACGTGAAAATGGGTACGCAATTTTTTGTTGAATGGATCGCACTTGACCTGATTCGTAACGAAGCAGGTGATGTACTAGGTGTAACAGCAATTGACCAAGAAACGGGTAAAATTGCAGTATTCCAAGCCAAAGCGACATTGTTTGCTACAGGTGGTGCGGGTCGTGTTTACCGTGCATCAACCAATGCTTATATCAACACTGGTGACGGCCTTGGTATGGCGGCTCGTGCAGGTATTCCATTGCAAGATATGGAATTCTGGCAGTTCCACCCAACGGGTGTTGCTGGTGCAGGCGTATTGTTAACTGAAGGTTGTCGTGGTGAAGGTGCAATCCTTCGTAATGATGCTGGTGAGCCATTCATGGAGCGCTATGCACCAACTTTAAAAGACTTGGCGCCACGTGACTTCGTATCACGTTCTATGGACCAAGAAATTAAAGAAGGTCGTGGTTGTGGTCCGAAGAAAGACTACATCTTGCTTGATATGACGCACTTGGGTGCTGAAACGATCATGAAACGTCTTCCATCTGTTTTTGAGATTGGTAAGAAATTCGCGAACGTTGACATCACCAAAGAACCAATTCCAGTTGTACCAACAATTCACTACCAAATGGGTGGTATTCCAACGAATATCCACGGTCAAGTGGTTGTGCCTGAAGGTTCTGAAACTGAAGCATTTGCAGCACATTATGACAAAGATAGCGATATCTATTCGACTAATGCGGGCGATCGTAACTTTACGAAACCTGTTAAAGGCTTCTATGCAATTGGTGAATGTTCTTGCGTGTCTGTACATGGTGCAAACCGTTTAGGTACGAACTCATTACTTGACTTGGTTGTATTTGGTAAAGCTGCGGGTGAGCACATCATTGACTACGTGACTAAACATCACGGTGATGAATACCAACCGCTTCCTACGACTGTACTTGAGCAAACTGTTGCACGTATCCGTAAATTGGATGACTCAACAACTGGTGAAAATGCTCAAGAGGTTGCAGATGCAATTCGTGACATCGTTCAAGACCATGCTGGTGTATTCCGTACAACTGCACTTCTTGAAGAAGGTGTGAAGCAGATTCTTGCGATTGAACCACGTGTACGTAACATTCACTTGAAAGACAAATCTAAAGTATTTAACACTGCGCGTGTAGAAGCTTTAGAAGTTGAAAACTTGTATGAAGTGGCTAAAGCGACATTGATCTCAGCAGCAGCTCGTAAAGAGTGCCGTGGTGCGCATACGGTTGTAGATTTTGAAGAGTCGCCTGATCACCCAGCTTACCCATATGGCCGTCGTGATGATGAGTGGATGAAGCACACATTATGGTTCTCTAGCGATAACCGTCTTGAGTACAAGCCAGTACGTTACAAGCCATTGTCTGTTGCTGCAATTCCACCTAAACCACGTACATTCTAATTGGGAGAAGTAAGATGAGTAGAGGTACTCGTACATTTAATATCTACCGCTACGATCCTGATAAGGATGCAGCGCCGTACATGCAAACTTTCAAGTTAGAATTGACTGATAAGCACCGTATGTTGCTTGATGCACTTCTTGCATTGAAAGTACAGGATGAATCATTAACATTCCGTCGTTCATGCCGTGAAGGTATTTGTGGTTCGGATGGTGTGAACATCAATGGTAAAAATGGTTTAGCATGTCTTTGGAACCTAAACGACTTACCAGAAGTGATTACAGTTCGTCCTTTACCTGGTTTGCCTGTGGTTAAAGATTTAGTTGTGGATATGAACCAGTTCTACGATCAGTACAACAAAATTCATCCATTCTTGATCAACAACCAACCTGCGCCACCAAAAGAGCGTTTACAGTCTCCTGAAGAGCGTGAACACTTAGATGGTTTATATGAATGTATTCTTTGTGCATGTTGTTCAACTTCATGCCCATCATTCTGGTGGAACCCAGACAAGTTCTTGGGTCCTTCAGCGTTGTTAAATGCATACCGTTTTATCATCGACTCTCGTGATACAGCAACTCAAGAGCGTTTGGCTCGTCTAGACGACCCATTCTCGCTATTCCGTTGTAAAGGTATTATGAACTGTGTATCAGTGTGTCCTAAAGGTTTGAATCCAACTAAAGCAATCGGTCACATCCGTAACATGCTTTTAGATGCTGCGGGTTAATCTGTAGGCTGATCTTCAGTTAGAAAAAGCACACCTTTAGGGTGTGCTTTTTTATTTTATAGCTAGATTTTTGCTGTAGAAATAAAGTTGAGTGAGAGTGTGAGGTTGGCACTATTTTTGTTTGTGATAGGTGGCTTTTTTGGAAATTGCACCAGATTGGTGAAAAGCGCGGCGATTTAAAACAAATGTCATAAATAAGTGCAAGTATGAGTCTGCAAAAAAAGTTATGAAGATGTTAATATGGATGTTGTTGATGGGGAGGGCATATTGAAAGATGATGCTCTCTTTTCGTATGTGTTTTTTGGAGTAGACTTTGGTCTACGTTGAAACTCGGTTTTATTTAAAGCACCATATATTAGATGAAATTTTGATATGTGTATTTCGCCAATTTATGAAAGGTATGTGTCAAAAAAATCAATTGAAATATGGGGAGTATGTTAAAATTTTTGCACGTTTATATTTAAAAAATGCGCGCTAAATATGTACATTAATTCAACATTTAAGCAGCATTAGAGCGAGTATAAATGAAGGGTTAGTCGCTTTAGAAAAAATAATGCATCGCCTTATTTTTTCTAAGTCGATTTGCAAAAAATTGCTCGGTTTTGGCCGGGTATGAATGAGTGATGATGCCGCTGAGGGCGTTATGATTCATTGTCACATTGGGTAATTCTAATGTAGTGATAACGCCTCATGGCATCCGCCTTATGGGGACTAATGTCATGTTACCAATTTGACATTACTAATCATGGGTTCGCTTAAAAAGCATCCTGAAATGTTTTTGCAATAGGAAATGGGTCCACAAATGCAAGAAGTTGCTGACGCATTGCGTCTTGACACTGAACTTTCCGCTGATAGTGCAGCGTATATTGAAGAACTTTATGAGCAGTACTTGGCTGCACCAGACTCAGTAGAAGCTGACTGGCGTGCATACTTCGATAAATACCCGAAAGGTGATCAACCACACAGCAATGTACGTGAGCAATTCTTATTACTAGGTCGTAATTCAAGTCGTGTTCAAGCAGTGGTACAGAGTTCTGTTAGTACAGAACATGAGCGTCGTCAAATTGGCGTACTACAACTGATCGCAGCGTACCGTAACCGCGGTCACCAAAAAGCGAAGCTTGATCCTTTAGGTTTGGCAAAACGTGAAATCGTGCCAGATCTTGACCTTGCTGCACATGGCTTAACCCAATCTGATTTAGACACTGTATTCAATACAGGTAATCTTTTGATTGGTAAAGACGAAGCAACTCTAGGTGAAATGGTTCAAGCCATGGAAGCAACGTACTGTGCTTCAATTGGTGCAGAATACATGCACATTGTTGATACCAAAGAAAAACGTTGGATTCAACAACGCCTTGAAGGTGCACGTGGTCAATTCAACTTCACTGCAGAACAGAAAAAACACGTATTAGAGCGTTTAACTGCGGCTGAAGGCCTAGAAAAATTCCTAGGTAATAAATACGTTGGTGCAAAACGTTTCGGCGTGGAAGGTGGTGAATCTTTCATTCCAATGGTTGATGCTTTAATTCAGCGTGCAGGTTCTGTAGGTTGTAAAGAAGTGGTCATTGGTATGCCACACCGTGGTCGTTTGAACCTTCTTGTAAACATCATGGGTAAAAACCCAGCAGACCTATTTGGTGAGTTCGAAGGTAAGAGCTTACATAAAAAAGGTTCTGGTGACGTTAAGTACCACCAAGGTTTCTCTTCAAACGTAATGACTCCAGGTGGCGAAGTTCACTTGGCATTGGCGTTTAACCCGTCTCACTTAGAAATCGTCGGCCCTGTGGTTGAAGGTTCAGTGCGTGCACGTCAAGTTCGTCGTAAAGACATTGGTGGCGATGACGTATTGCCAGTAATTGTTCACGGTGATGCTGCATTTGCAGGTCAAGGTGTT
Organism: Acinetobacter sp. SwsAc2; assembly: GCF_013391465.1. Taxonomy (NCBI): domain Bacteria; kingdom Pseudomonadati; phylum Pseudomonadota; class Gammaproteobacteria; order Moraxellales; family Moraxellaceae; genus Acinetobacter; species Acinetobacter sp. SwsAc2. The sequence goes on from NZ_JACBEZ010000002.1 coordinate 38,855, forward strand.
AACCAAGAAACCTTCCAAATGTCACAAACACGTGGCTATACAGTGGGTGGTACGGTTCATATTGTGGTGAATAACCAAGTCGGTTTCACAACGTCTGATCCACGTGATGCGCGTTCTACAGAATACTGTACGGACATCGCGAAAATGATCCAAGCACCGATCTTCCATGTGAACGGTGATGATCCTGAATCAGTATTGTTTGTTGCGCAATTGGCACATGACTTCCGTCATACTTTCCGTAAAGACGTTGTCATTGATATGTTCTGTTACCGCCGTCGTGGTCACAACGAAGCGGACGAGCCAGCTGCAACTCAGCCAATGATGTATCAAGTCATCAACAAGAAAACGACAACGCGTGCGCTGTATGCAGACCAATTGGTTCAAGAAAGCGTATTAGACCGTGCTAAAGCAGATCAAATGGTTGAAGACTACCGTGCTGATTTAGAAGCAGGTAAGCACGTTGCAAATGCATTGGTACTTGAACCAAATACAAAAATGTTTGTAGATTGGGCACCGTACTTAGGACATGACTATACAGACGTATGGGATACAACATGTTCTGAGGATCGCTTAAAAGAGCTTGGTCGCAAAATGCGCGAGCTTCCTGAAGGCTTCGTGATGCAGCGTCAAGTTGCAAAAGTGATTGATGATCGCTTAAAAATGCAAACTGGCGAAATGCCATTGAACTGGGGTGCTGCAGAAACTTTGGCTTATGCATCTATTTTAGATGATGGCTATTTGGTTCGTTTGACTGGTGAAGACGTTGGTCGTGGTACCTTCTCACACCGTCATGCAAAACTGCATAACCAAGTGGATGGTTCAACGTACATTCCACTTTGCCATATCAAAGAAAATCAACCACGTACTGCTATTTATGACTCATTGTTGTCTGAAATGGCGGTGTTAGGTTTTGAGTATGGTTATGCAACGACTCTGCCTAAGAGTTTGATCATTTGGGAAGCACAATTTGGTGACTTCGCAAACTGTGCACAGGTGGTAATCGATCAGTTCATCGCATCAGGTGAAACCAAGTGGGAGCGTGTGTGTGGTTTAACCTTACTTCTTCCTCACGGTTTTGAAGGTCAAGGTCCAGAGCACTCATCTGCACGTTTAGAGCGTTTCTTGCAGCTATGTGCTGAAGACAACATGCAAGTGATGACACCGACTACGCCTGCACAGATTTTCCATGCTTTACGTCGTCAAGCGATTCGCCCAATTCGTAAGCCAATGATCATCATGTCACCGAAGTCTTTACTTCGTCACAAGCTTGCAACGTCTACTTTAAGTGAACTTGCAAATGGTACATTCCAAACTGTGATTGATGAAATCGACAACATCAACAAAGCAGACGTAACACGTTTAGTGCTTTGTGGTGGTAAGGTTTACTATGACTTGCTTGAGAAACGTCGTGAGCAAGAGTTGAATAACACTGCAATCGTTCGTATTGAACAATTGTATCCATACCCTGAACAACGTATTGCTGAAGTTCTTGCTCAATATCCAAATGTGAAAGACATTGTTTGGACGCAAGAAGAGCCGAAGAACCAAGGTGCTTGGTTATTTATTGCCCCTCGTTTATATGATGATGTAATGAAGTCGGCTAAACCAGTACGTATCAGTTATGCAGGTCGTGAAGCTTCTGCTGCACCGGCTTGTGGTTCACCATATTTGCATGCAAAACAACAAGCTCAGCTCGTAAATGACGCTTTAGCGATCGTAGCTGAATAACAGGAGATTCTTAGTAATGGCAACCGAAATTAAAGCACCGGTATTCCCTGAGTCAGTTGCGGACGGAACAATCGCAACTTGGCACAAACAACCAGGTGAAGCAGTATCACGTGATGAAGTGATCTGTGATATTGAAACAGATAAAGTTGTTTTAGAAGTTGTTGCTCCTGCTGACGGTACAATTGCATCGATCATTAAAGGTGAAGGTGACACTGTTCTTTCAAATGAAGTGATTGCACAGTTTGAAGAAGGTGCTGTATCTGGCGCTGCGCAAACTGAAGCAGTTCAGTCTGAAGCGAAAGTAGAACAAGCGGTTGTTCAAACTGAAGCGGGTGCTGCACCAGTCGTTGAACGTGCTCAAGTTGCTGATCAAGCGCCTGCTGTGCGTAAAGCATTGACTGAGTCTGGTATTCCAGCTGCTGATGTTGCAGGTACAGGCCGTGGTGGTCGTATCACAAAAGAAGATGTGGCAAATCACCAAACTAAACCAGCAGCTCCAGCTGCAGCACCATTAAGTGTTGCTGTGGGTGAGCGTGTTGAGAAGCGTGTTCCTATGACACGTCTTCGTAAGCGTGTTGCTGAGCGTCTGCTTGCTGCAACGCAAGAAACTGCAATGTTGACGACGTTTAACGAAGTGAACATGAAGCCAATCATGGAAATGCGTGCTCAATACAAAGACGCATTTGAGAAGCGTCACGGTGCGCGTCTTGGCTTTATGTCTTTCTTTGTTAAAGCTGCAACTGAAGCGCTTAAACGCTACCCAGCAGTTAACGCTTCAATTGATGGTGATGACATTGTTTACCACGGTTATTATGACATCGGTGTAGCGGTATCTTCTGAGCGTGGTCTAGTTGTACCTGTGCTTCGTGATACAGACCGAATGAACTATGCTGAAGTTGAAAATGGTATCCGTGACTTTGCTTACAAAGCACGTGATGGCAAATTGGGCATCGAAGACATGACTGGCGGTACGTTCACAATCACCAACGGTGGTACTTTCGGTTCATTATTGTCGACTCCGATCTTGAATACACCACAAACTGCGATTTTGGGTATGCATAAAATCCAAGAGCGTCCAATGGCTGTAAACGGTCAAGTAGAAATCTTACCGATGATGTATTTAGCGCTTTCTTATGACCACCGTCTAATCGATGGTAAAGAAGCAGTTGGTTTCCTTGTAACAATCAAAGAATTGTTAGAAGAACCAGCTAAATTGATCCTTGACCTTTAATTCTAAAGAATAAAACATGGGCTTAGAGCGATCCTCTAAGCCCATTTTTGGAGATAAAAATGTCTCAACAATTTGATCTTGTTGTAATTGGCGGTGGCCCAGGTGGCTATGAAGCAGCGATTCGTGCAGCGCAGCTTGGTTTTAAAGTTGCGTGTATTGAAAAACGTATTCACAAAGGCAAACCATCATTAGGTGGGACGTGCTTAAACGTGGGTTGTATTCCGTCTAAAGCATTGCTTGATTCTTCTCACCGCTACGAAGATACAGTGCATCACTTAGCTGATCACGGTATTACAACAGGTGAAGTGAACTTTGATTTGCCTAAACTCCTTGCGCGTAAAGACAAAATCGTTGACCAATTAACTGGCGGTATCGACCAATTACTTAAAGGTAATGGTATCGAGTGGTTAAAAGGTACAGGTAAATTACTTGCAGGCAAAAAAGTCGAGTTTGTATCTCACGAAGGTGAAACTCAAATTTTAGAGCCTAAATATGTGATTCTTGCGACGGGTTCTGTGCCTGTGAACATTCCTGTAGCTCCAGTAGATCAAGACATTATTGTTGACTCTACAGGCGCACTAGAATTCCAAGAAGTACCTAAGCGTTTAGGTGTCATTGGTGCGGGCGTAATCGGTCTAGAGCTTGGTTCAGTATGGCGTCGTCTAGGTGCTGAAGTTGTTGTATTTGAAGCGATGGACGCATTCTTACCAATGGCTGATAAAGCCTTGGCGAAAGACTACCAAAAACTTTTGACGAAACAAGGTCTTGATATCCGTGTTGGTGCTAAAGTTGCTGGCACAGAAGTTAATGGTTCTGAAGTCACTGTTAAATATACTCAAGGCGGCGAAGAAAAAACTCAAGCGTTTGATAAGTTGATCGTTTGTGTAGGCCGTCGTGCATATGCTGAAGGTCTATTGGCTGATGATTGCGGCATCAAACTCACTGAACGCGGTTTAGTTGATGTGAACGATTGGTGTGCGACGTCTGTTGACGGTGTATATGCAATTGGTGACTTGGTCCGTGGCCCAATGCTTGCGCATAAAGCGATGGAAGAAGGTGTAATGGCTGTTGAGCGTATTCACGGTCATGCAGCTCAAGTGAACTATGACACGATCATTTCTGTGATCTACACACATCCAGAAGCAGCATGGGTCGGTTTAACTGAAGAGCAAGCCAAAGAAAAAGGCCATGAAGTTAAAACAGGTCAATTCGGTTTTGCTGTCAATGGTCGTGCTTTAGCAGCTGGTGAAGGTGCTGGTTTCGTGAAGTTTGTTGCTGATGCAAAAACTGATCGTTTACTGGGTATGCACGTGATTGGACCTGCTGCATCTGACATCGTACACCAAGGTATGATTGCACTTGAGTTTGTATCTTCGGTTGAAGATCTACAGTTGATGACTTTCGGTCACCCAACATTCTCAGAAGTGGTTCATGAAGCTGCACTTGCAGTGGATGGTCGAGCGATTCACGCAATCCAGCGTAAACGCAAATAAGACAACGAAAAGAGCGACTACGGTCGCTCTTTTTTGTTTCAGGTGTTGTCTTCTCATGAAGAATCATCTAAAAATAAAGACAAGAAGTTTTAAAAATCCAAAATGGTTACTGTGATAGTAAACAGTTTCGGTGCAACAAAAAGTAAATAAGCAGTAATAAAAAGGTTAGTCGATGAATTTACATGAATATCAAGCTAAAGCGCTATTAAAAAAATATGGTATGCCTGTCCAAGAGGGCGTACTTGCCACCACTCCAGAAGAAGCAGTAAAAGCCTTTGATCAAATAGGCGGAAAATTTGCTGTAATGAAAGCCCAGGTGCATGCGGGTGGTCGTGGTAAGGCGGGTGGCGTAAAAGTTGTAAAGTCAGCAATGGAAGCTGCTGAATATGCAAAAAGCATCATCGGGACCAACCTCGTTACCTATCAAACCGATAGTCATGGCCAACCTGTCAACAGCGTACTTGTCGCGGAAGATGTTTATCCTGTGGAGCGTGAGCTGTATTTAGGTGCAGTGGTTGACCGCTCAAGCCGTCGTGTGACCTTTATGGCTTCGACCGAAGGTGGCGTTGAAATTGAAAAGGTTGCTGAAGAAACCCCTGAAAAAATTATCAAAGTTGAAGTCGATCCTTTGGTTGGCTTATTGCCATTTCAAGCACGCGAAGTTGCATTTAAGTTGAACCTTAAAGATGGTCAAGTGAATCAATTTGTGAAAGTGATGTCTGCTGCGTATCAAGCATTCATCGAGAATGACTTTGCTTTATTTGAGATTAACCCACTATCTGTGCGTGAAAATGGTGACATCCTATGTGTCGATGCCAAAGTGGGGATTGACTCAAACGCGCTGTACCGTTTACCAGAAATTGCTGCGCTGCGCGATAAGTCACAGGAAAATGAACGTGAGTTAAAAGCGTCTGAATTTGACCTCAACTACGTCGCGCTTGAAGGCAACATTGGGTGTATGGTTAATGGTGCAGGCCTTGCGATGGCAACCATGGATATTATTAAACTTTATGGCGGCCAACCTGCGAACTTCCTTGATGTCGGTGGTGGTGCAACTAAAGACCGTGTAATTGAAGCGTTTAAAATTATTCTGGCAGATACCTCTGTACAAGGGGTATTGATTAATATCTTCGGTGGAATTGTACGTTGTGACATGATTGCTGAAGCAATTATTGCAGCGGTTCAAGAAGTAAATGTGACCGTACCTGTAGTTGTTCGTTTAGAAGGGAACAATGCTGAATTGGGTGCCAAATTACTTGACGAATCAGGTTTAAAACTTATTTCTGCAAATGGCTTGTCGGATGCCGCAGAAAAAATTGTTGCTGCAGTAAAAGCGTAAGGAGTATCAATATGAGCGTATTAATTAATAAAGACACCAAAGTATTGGTACAAGGTTTTACAGGTAAAAACGGTACATTCCACTCAGCACAAGCACTAGATTATGGAACTAAAGTCGTTGGCGGGGTAACTCCTGGTAAAGGTGGCACAACCCACCTAGATTTACCTGTATTTAACACCATGAAAGATGCAGTTGCAGGCACAGGCGCAGATGCGACTGTGATTTATGTGCCAGCACCGTTTGTATTAGATTCAATTATTGAAGCAGTGGACTCAGGTGTTGGACTGATTGTGGTCATCACAGAAGGCGTGCCAACTTTAGACATGCTCAAAGCCAAGCGCTATCTTGAAACCAATGGCAATGGTACACGTCTGATTGGTCCAAACTGTCCGGGTATTATTACTCCAGATGAATGTAAGATCGGGATTATGCCGGGTCATATTCACCAACCGGGTAAAATTGGTATTATCTCGCGTTCAGGCACGTTGACTTATGAGGCAGTTGCTCAAACGACGAAACTAGGCTTAGGGCAATCGACCTGTATTGGTATTGGTGGTGATCCAATTCCGGGCATGAACCAAATTGATTGTTTGAAACTGTTCCAAGACGATCCACAAACTGAAGCGATTATCATGATTGGTGAGATTGGTGGTACGGCTGAAGAAGAAGCCGCGGAATATATTCAATCGCATGTGACTAAACCTGTGGTGGGTTATATTGCCGGTGTAACAGCACCGAAAGGCAAGCGTATGGGGCATGCGGGAGCGATTATTTCTGGTGGTAAAGGTACTGCGGAAGAAAAGTTTGCAGCATTTGAAAAGGCTGGGATGGCCTATACGCGTAGCCCAGCAGAACTCGGTTCAACGATGTTCCAACTTTTAAAGGACAAAGGTTTAGTTTAAGCCTTTTATATTTTAAAGGAAAAAGCCGTATGTCTTAATTGCACATACGGCTTTTTTGTGGAGAGCATATTGGTTTGCCCTAATACATTTCTCTGTATAAAAATAATATGGGGGTTAGAGTGTTTAATCTTAGCTGAAAACTATATTTAGCCATATTGGACAAAAAACAAAATGGGTAAATTAGTGCAAGATTTGCTATGTACTTAACAATCTGAGAGTTGATAAATATTTGGTGTACACTGTTTATATAGGAGACTATGCTATATTCATAATTAAAATAATTCTTTTGAAGACATAGTATTGCAGATGTTAAAGCCTATTCATTTATTGTTTTGTCGTTGCTTATTCTTGTTCGGGCTAGCGATGAATAGCGCTTATGCTGAAAATGAAGACGTCTACTTGGCTGAGTCTTTGAGTGATGATATTTTCCACTATTATCAGCAGTTAGCGGCACAACATGATGAAGAAGAAAACGATTATACATTGATCAATAACGATTTTTATGAGAATGAATATATTCGTATATTTAACTACTCGGCCTACAACTCGGATGGTTTGAGCCATAAATTAGGGACAGGGGAATTTCACAGTTCAGACTTGGATGTACTCAGTATTTCATTCGGGTATGGTATTGAAATTAAAGTCAACAAAAGAAATAAAGTGGGATATGAGTACCTTTCAAATTTTCCTTATGATCGTGGGCAATTGATTCGTTTCTTTTGGGTGCGTTTGCACTAAATAGCTTAATTCTATTTATTCATTAAAAAGTTTTTTCCGTTACTGTTTAGAATATTTTCACTCAATTGTAGCGTCTAGGATGTTCATATTACTTTTTGGACTTTTCTGATGGTCGGCGAATCTATTATCAAGCTAAAATAACTTAAATTTTTATAATAGATGATGGGCTTACTGCGCTGGGCAAATTCTTAGGTTTATCGTTTTAACAGCTTAAATGTGTATTTTATTGAAAGTTAAATATTAAAGTAGATAAAAAACGCGACAGATCGTCGCGTTTTTTGCTTGTAAGTATAAGTGCTATTGAGTTTTGCTTTGCGGTTTTAAGCTTTGGGTTAAACCATTGATGTCGCCGCCTTGAATCCCTAGTTCATTCATCAAGCTATCAATTAGTGGTGCTTGAGTACGATAGCGTAGCGCACTATTTACCACTTGATCAGACAAAGCAACTTGTGAAGATTCCGCACCATCAACCCCAGATGCTACTGAACCGACATTGCCTAAACCATTGACCTGTAAAATTTTGATGTCATCAATATTTTCCATCGGTTTAACACTTTCACGAATGATTTCAGGTAAGTATTTTAACAAAGCTAGCCGAATTTGCATTTCGACTTGCTCAGGAGATAAGACGTTGTTGGCCTCATTCACCGCACGTGTACCATCCGCGTCGACTTGGTATTGTTTTTCCATTGCTTGAGCCAATAGTATTTTGGCATCTGCTTCACCTTTGGCTTTTAAGCGAGCTTGTTCGGCTTGAGCTTCCGCTGCAATACGAACGGCTTCGGCATCATCGGCAGCGGCTTGTTTGCCTGCTTCAGCTGCAACCGTAATCGCAATCGCATCTTTTTCTGCAGCTTGCTTCGCAGCAACCAACTCAACTGCTTTTTGACGCTCAGCACGCTGGGTTTCACGTACGGTAATCACTTCTTCTTCGGCTTTAACGGCTTCAGCACGGGCACGGTCAGCAGAAGCTTTGGCTTCAGACTCTTCACGCGACTTTTCAGCAATTGCAATGGCACGTGACTGTTCAGCCAGCTCGATGGTTTTCTTTTGTTCAACCTGCGCTTGTTCAATAATTTGTGATTTTTGAATATTTTGGCTTTCCACATCACGTGCTGCACCAATACGCTTTAACTCTACTTCACGCTCAGCTGCAATACGTGCTTCTTCTGCTTCACGTTTTTTCTCTGCTTCTTGAGAGGCAATTTCAGCCAATTGTTCTGCACGGCGAATTGCAATTTCACGCTCTTGCTGTAGTTTGGCGTATTCTTCTTCACGAATGATTTGTAGGCGCGCTTGTTCTGCTTCTAAGTTTTTGGTCTTAATGGCAAGGTCAGCGTCTTGCTCAATGTGATTACGTTTACGACGACGGTCTTCAATTGTTTCGGTCAGCTTGGTTAAACCTTCGGCATCGAATGCATTTTGAGGGTTAAAGTATTTGAAACCTGTTTGGTCTAAACCTGTTAATGACACAGTTTCTAGCTCTAGACCATTTTTATGTAAGTCTTCGGACACGACTTGTTGTACTTTTTGCACGAAATCCACGCGTTTTTCATGCAACTCTTCCATCGCCATTTCAGCTGCTACAGCACGCAAGGAATCGACAAATTTACCTTCTACAAGGTTCTTCAACTCATTTGGAGACATGGTTTTCTGTCCCAAAGTCTGCGCGGCCACTGCAATTGATTCTGCTAGTGGCTTCACACGGACATAGAACTCAGCCATGACATCGACGCGCATACGGTCCCGGGTAATGAGCGCTTGATCATCAGCACGGCGAACCTCTAAACGTAGCGTGTTCATGTTGACAGGGATAATTTCATGTAATACAGGCAGTACAATTGCACCGCCACCTAAAATGACTTTTTCGCCGCCAAAACCGGTACGTACGAAAGAGATTTCTTTGCTGGAACGACGGTACAGACGGGCAATAATAATGCCGATAATAACCAGAGCTGCAAAGATAATCCCTGCAAGAATAAGAATGTTATAGAAATTGTTGCTGAGCATAAGGGTCCCGATTTTATTTAAAGTTATAAGTACAAAATGAAAGAATTAAAGTGAAATGGCTTTAAAGCCAATCTTGGTTTTTTGAGTCAAAATGACTTCTTGACCTTGAGAAAAATGAAGGTCTGTTTCAGGTTCAACCAGCACATAATGCGTTTGCCCAAACTGATCTTGGACTCGTGCTTGAGCAGGTGAGTTGACTTTAGCTTCACCTAAAATAATCAGTGCTGTTCGTCCAATCAGCTCTTCACTGTAAATTGCTGTGGTTTCATCTTGTGGCAAAATTTTAGCAATCAGCATGGCGCTGTAACGAATCATAGGCATCGAAAGTATGAGGCAAAGTGGTGCCATGATCCATGCACTCCAATAGCTTCCCGTCCAAGTTTGAAGAATGGACTGTAGAATAAAGCCACTTAAGCTATATAGAGTGAGGAAGATAATCAGCCAAACCAAGAGAGGAACACGGCCAATAAACAACCAATCCAGCAGGGCGTTGAGCCAACCTTGATCGGCATCTAGTGCAATGTCGACGTCTTTAGTACTGCCTAAGTCATCAGGTAGGAATTGGTCAAGTAGGCCTTGTGAGCCGCCCCCTAACACCAATAGAATCAATTCGAGCAGTCCCAATAAAAACATCAGACTGAGGCAAATACTAAAAATTAAATTGGATGGGTGAGTAAATAATTCCCACATTCTAAAGGTTCTCTATTTTTATGCTGTTATCAGTTAAGTGTAAATTTTTAAAAAGAATTGTATTGAAATTGGGCTTTAGCATAGCATTCAAAAAACAGAATGTCTAAGTTTGTTGGCACGTAATGAGAAAGCGGATTTAATTGTGATTTGACAAATTTTAGGCAAAAAAATACGCAATGATTGGGGTATTCATTGCGTAGAACTACGAATCTGTTGTTACACAGTTTCGGTAAAAAGGAGAAACGTTATATCTCAGGGTTAATCTAAGCTATGGACTTATCATAAGGGCTGTGCATTCTTATTTCATGAGTATTCACGTTAATTACTGTAAATTTAGGTTAACAAACGACACTAAATGTCAGTTTTTGAGATGCATGTGGCTTATTTTTGTTTGTTTAGTGATCAAAAAAGCCTTTCTCAGTGAGAAAGGCTTAAATATGCGCTTTAGTTTAAGAACGGATTAGAAATGAAACACCCCTAAACCCGATTTAACTTCATCTAGAGTCTGTTGAGTAATATCACGACATTTGTCTGTACCAGTCTTCAAAATATCCATGATGTAATCAGGATCTTTCGCAAGTTCCATACGACGTTCACGAATTGGCGTGATCAGCTCTTTCAATACGCCTTCAAGACGTTTTTTCACCGTACCATCGCCTAAACCGCCACGGCGGTAATGTGCTTTCAGTTCTTCAACTTCTTCTTTGTTTGGATCAAACGCATCTAAATACGTAAATACGATATTACCTTCAACCTGACCTGGGTCTTCAACACGCAGGTGGTTCGGGTCGGTGTACATCGCATTAACAGCTTTTTTAATGTCTTTATCGGTTGCATCCAACACAATGGTATTGCCCAAAGATTTCGACATTTTGGCTTTACCATCAAAGCCAGGTAAACGACTCATATTAGAAAGCAGGGCCTTACATTCAGGCAGTAATTCCTGACCAATCTGACGGTTTAAGCGGCGTACGATTTCATTGGTCTGTTCGATCATTGGAATCTGGTCTTCACCCACAGGTACAACCGTTGCTTTAAATGCGGTGATATCTGCTGCTTGTGCAACTGGGTAGCATAAGAAACCCGCTGGAATATCACGTTCGAAACCACGCATCTGAATTTCAGACTTGATGGTTGGGTTACGTTCTAAACGAGACACGGTCACAAAGTTGAGATACAACATGGTGAGTTCATTTAGCGCGGGTAAGCTCGACTGCACGCAAATGGTGGTTTTGGTTGGGTCGATCCCGACTGCTAAGTAATCTGTGGCAACTTCAAGAATATTGCGGCGAACTTTTTCAAAGTTATCGGCATTGTCAGTAAAGGCTTGCGCATCGGCCAATAATAAATGCTGATGGTGTGAATCCTGCAACCCCACACGTGAACGTAAAGATCCGACAAAGTGCCCTAAATGAAGTTGTCCCGTTGGACGGTCGCCTGTCAAAATAACAGGACGGTTGTCTTGATTACTCATTATCTATTTCCAAAGTCGTCGTAGCGACATGCTATTTTCAAAGAATGCAGACATTGTACGGCATAATCTTTTTCAATGTCAGTCTTAAAAAAACTGCAGTGAAAAAATTATAAAATCAGTTAAATTTCAAAAAACAAATATTCAAAAGCTTAGATCACAGATTAAAATGTCAGAATTCTCAAGATGGATAAAAATAAATGGCGAGTAGCTTATTAATATTACTAGATGATATTGCCACGATATTAGATGACGTTGCGGTCATGAGTAAAATGGCGGCAAAAAAAACGGCGGGTGTTTTGGGCGATGATTTAGCACTCAATGCTCAACAGGTCAGCGGGGTTCGTACTGACCGTGAGCTGCCTGTGGTTTGGGCTGTGGCAAAAGGCTCTTTTGTTAATAAATTAATTTTAGTCCCTGCGGCGCTGTTGATTAGTGTGGTTGCACCGTGGCTGATCACGCCACTGTTAATGATTGGTGGTTTATTTCTATGCTATGAAGGGGTAGAAAAAGTCCTACATAGTTTGCATCACAAAAAAGCCAAAACCGAAGAAGAAGCCAGCCAAGAATTAACTGCGATTGAAACCGATATGGCGACTTTTGAAAAAGATAAAGTTAAAGGGGCGATTCGTACCGACTTTATTTTGTCGGCAGAAATTGTGGTGATTTCACTGGGGACTGTGGCTGCTGCAACTTTTTCAACCAAAGTCATGGTGTTGTCTGTAATTGCCATTTTAATGACCGTCGGTGTGTATGGTTTTGTGGCGATGATTGTTAAAATTGATGATTTAGGGCTGTATCTAGCTCAGCAAGCCTCTTCATTTAAGCAAACTATTGGCCGTGGTTTATTGGCTTTTGCACCAAAACTAATGAAGACCTTAACCATCGTGGGCACTATCGCGATGTTTTTAGTGGGTGGTGGCATTATTTCCCACGGCGTGCCTTTATTGCATCATTTCACTGAAGGTTCAGTGGATTATGCTGAACATATTCCAACTGTGGGAAGCATTGTGGGGGCATTAACCCCAACACTGATTAACTTAGTGATTGGTTTTGTGGCTGGTTTGATTGTATTGGCTATTGTGAGCTTGATTAAAAAAGTTTGGCCGAGCTCAAAAAAGGCATAAACTGGATCGGGTCAGCATGTATTAGAAGAAGGAAGAGTGCTATGCGTTGGAAGGGACGTCGTGTCAGTAGCAATGTCGAGGATCGCCGCGGTGGTGGCGGTGTCAAGGCGGGTGGCATCAGTATTTTAGGGCTGATCGTAGCCTTTGTGGCATGGAAATTTCTAGGAGTCGATCCGCAGCAAGCCTACCAAGCCACTAAACAAGTGACCGCACAAACTGGAGCGGCAGAAACTCAAGGTTTGGATAACCCAACGCCTGATCAGCAGGAAGCGATGGACTTTGTCGGTACTGTACTGGCCGATACTGAAGACACATGGAGTCAAATTTTCCAACAGCAATTGGGACAACAATATGTTCCGCCCAAGTTGGTGATGTTTTCAGGAGTGATCAATTCGGGTTGTGGTACTGCTCAGTCTGCAATGGGGCCGTTTTACTGTCCAGCAGATCAGAAGGTGTATATCGACACCGCTTTCTTTAAAGACATGCGGACTCAAATGGGTATTGGCGGTGAGCAAAACCAAACGGAGTTGGCGCGCCAAGATCAAGCGGGTGACTTTGCTCAGGCTTATGTTGTGGCACATGAGGTTGGACATCATATTCAGACCATTTTAGGGATTTCTGAACAAGTGCAAAAAGCTCGTGCACAGGGCTCAAAAGCGCAAGGCAATGCTTTATCGGTACGCCAAGAGTTACAGGCTGACTGTTTAGCAGGAGTATGGGCGCATCATAACAATCAACGAACTCAGTTCTTAGAGCAAGGCGATGTTGAAGAAGCGATGGATGCTGCACATAAGATTGGTGATGATTACCTACAAAAGCGGGCAACAGGGCAAGTGGTGCCTGATAGCTTTACCCATGGAACCAGTCAGCAGCGTATGACTTGGTTTGGCACGGGCTTTAAGTCGGGGCAAGTTGAAAGTTGTGATACTTTTAATCAAGCCATTTAAGTCATAAAAAAGAGGTGATTAATCACCTCTTTTTATTTTAACCAATTCATTTCTATCGGTTTAAGAACTGCTTAAAGTTTCGAGCAATACGGACGCTCACATATAACGCAATACAGGCAAATAACAACACCCCAAACACCACATACTTTAAGTTGCTCATATCCGCACGGTAAAACTGCTGAATTTGCTCAGGCGTATAACGCAATGTTTTAACATCTTGTGTACGTGTATCGAGATAACTGACTTGCTGAATGTAATTAAATTGCCCTGCTTTGAGTAGTTCAATTGACTGAATTTGGCGGGTATGTTGTTCGTTGTAGTCATCTACACAAATGTCGGTTAAATAATGATTACAGCTGAGTTTGGCGATATAACCATGATTGGCCACATGCAAATAAATATGATCATCGGGTGCTTTATTGTTTGAAAGTAGAACCAGAGTTTGATCGGGACGAGAGTTCATTTTAAAACTTTGTGCTGAGGCAAAAGTTTGCTCGGCTTGTAAAATTTCTTTGGTTTTTGCAAAGCAGGTCAGAAACAACGCAAAGGTGGTTAGGAAAATAATCAGTGCGAAGAACATCCGAAAGATGGTTTTAAAAGTGAATTGCATAGGAGATCAAACTTGGCCAAAGGGAACGTTCACGCATAAAAAACATGCATATGCGCTATGTTAATTCATCATCAGGAGAAATGTTAAAAAAATTATTTTTTTCGGGCGTTGATGTGAAAAATGATTAAAATATTTCGAGCATCAATGTGTATGAAATGAACTTTTATTCCATAGATAAGCACTGAAAGCCACCGTCTCCCCAACCGCCCAATTTGGAAGTTCAATGGGAAATTATTTTTTTCTACAAGTTTTTACCGTTATTTTTGCATTATCTATTGCAACGACTATTTTTAATAAACGTATTTTAGGTTTTCCTCAAGCCATTGGCGTACCCATCGTTTCTGCCATTTTTGTCTTTATTTTACAGTGGGGCGCGAGCCTGCTGAGTGGTAATCAGTTTATTACCATCAATATTCATAACATTGAAGAAGCGGTTCGTCACATTGATTTTTATGACTTTTTAATCAATGGCGTGATTTGCTTCATTTTGACCTCGTCGGCACTGAAGTTCAAAGTCTCAGATTTACGTAGTTATTGGAAGCCGATCAGCATTTTAGCCAGTATTGCGTTGGTACTGTGCGCCGTGTTCTTTGGGGTGGTGCTCTACGGTTATCAGTTCATTATTGGACAACATGTCGATTTATTGGTGCTTTTGCTGTTGGGGGCTGCATTGGGTGCAACGGACCCGATTGGGATCAAAGGCGTACTTAGTTCGGTACGTGCGCCCCATCATTTAATGGTCAAGCTTGAGGGTGAATCACTGTTTAATGATGCTATGTGTATTGCCTTGTTCATGACGCTCTTAAACGTATTACAAGGTGAAAACTTTACCGTCATGGGCGTGTTGCAAACCTTACTCTATGAAATTTTTGTCGCCGTCATTATTGGTTGGGCCTTTGGTTTAGGGATCTTGCGACTGCTGCGTGGTAAGCACGAAATGGAGTCTCTCATTTTGACCACAGCACTCTTGGCCTGCGGTTCGTACTTGGTTGCACTGTTTGCACATGCTTCAGCACCGATTGCTTGTGTCATCGGTGGTTTGATTGTGGGGAATAAATGGAAAGAAATTTTACAAGAACGCGAAATACGGGAAGTGAACCATTTTTGGCATACGGTTGAAGGAATTATTAACTCGTTCTTATTCACCTTAATTGGTTTGGAACTGTTTATTTTAGATCTCAGCTTTAGTCTAATTTTTGGCGGCATCGTCGCTTTTATTATTCTGCATGCTTCACGTTTTGCAGCGAACTATTTATCTTTTGCCTTTTTTCCCTCTTTCCGTAAGAAAAGTTATAACGGAAGTTTGGCGATTTTGTCATGGGGCGGAGTGCGTGGAGGGATCTCCTTAGCACTGATCTTAGCCGTAGCTAACGTACCTGAGCTAAGTGAATACAGCAGTATCTTGATTGGTTATACTTTTATCACCGTGTTGCTTTCAGGTATGGTCTGCGGTCTAGGATTGCCTGCTGTAATGAATGCGTTCTACTACAACCCGAATGAAGAAAAGACAGGTTTTAAAGGTTGGTATCAACGTCTGTGTAATAAAATGAACCGTAAAGGCTTCAAGTATATTATTGGTGAAGATGCACAGGGCTATGAAACCATTATCGTCTATCAACCTGAAGCATTGATTGATGTTAAAGCAGATGATGGCATTGCTGCGGTGCATAACCCTGAGCGAGTTCAGGAAGTGAAACGTCTGGAAAGTCCTGATAACTTTTAGTGATTTACTCAACTAAAAAGCCCCTGTATTGGGGCTTTTTAGAATGAATGAGCTGGTTTATTTGAATCATATAACGATGTCATTATGGAATAATTAGAACAGGATACCTTTGAAATGGCGGAATCGATAGTCAAAGAACTGGCACCGATGATTTTTCAGGTGATCGCCCAGATTCCTTATGGGCGGGTAGCTAGTTATGGACAAATTGCACGCTTAGCAGGTATTCCCAAACATGCACGTTTAGTAGGCTATGTGCTAAAACATATGGATGCAGACAGTAGTTTACCTTGGTATCGTGTAATCAACTCCCAAGGAAAAATTAGCCTAAGTAAACTGAATGATCAGGGACAAAACATTCAAGCACAGTTACTTCTGGCGGAAGGTATTTTAGTGATTGGGGACAAAGTGAAAATGAAAGAGTTTCAGTGGAATATTTAAAATAGCAAGGCTCTACCTCCGTGGAAGTAGAGCACTCGATGTATTACTGACGAACAACTAAAACAGGAATGTGCGCTTCACCTAAAACACTTTGTGCAACACTGCCTAGGAATAAACGTTTTAAACCTGTACGACCATGAGAGCCGATCACAATCAGGTCTGCTTTAGATGTTTCAGCTTCTTTGATAATTTCACGGTGCACCACCTGACCTTCAAGTAGTTTTGCTTCAACTGGAATGCCCAGATCGCTAAATTTAGCCGCTGCTTCCTCAAGTGTTTTCAAAACTGAAGTACGCGCACGTTCAATTAAGTCATTGGTTTGAGTTGCAGAAATGTATTCGGCAGCAATGTAAGGGTCAAGTGCAAGTACTTGAACGACTGTAATTTTTCCGCCAAATGCTTTAGCAAGTTCAGCCGCTTGCGCAACTGCTGCATATGATGTTTCTGAACCGTCTACAGGGACTAAAATGTTTTGGTATGCCATGGTTGTTTCTCCTTATTATCAACTGATTATACGTGCAGATTTCTGTTTTAATGTATCACGGGTTAAATACAGCTTATGCCTTGATATTAGCTGTATTTTTTAAAGAATAAAACCTAGTAAATTCATATGGATATTTGCATATGAAATGCTAATTTCTCACTTCTAAATTAGCACAAAAGCGTGTGAATAATAATCAATTTAACACTAAAGTTGAATGTATATGTAGCGTTTAAGAAACATAGGCTTTGTCTAAAAAATAGCTTATATTTATGAATGGCTTACTACTTTATAAATACGATGACAGATACGAATCAACTGAATTGGCAACGAACAAATTTAGAGAATATAGAAACAGCTTGGGAAGGTGACCTTTGGGATCGTAAGCGTTTGGGTATTCAACTAACGAATTATGTTGATCGTTTGCAGTGTGGAGCTGTACTCGCTTTAGATGCTCGTTGGGGGGAGGGTAAAACTTGGTTTGTTCGACACTGGCAAAAACATTTAGAAGATGAAAATCATAATGTGATTTATTTAGATGCATTTGCAAATGACTATTTAGATGATCCATTTTTAGTTGTGACTTCAGAAATTACAAATACTTTAAGTAAAGACAAAAAGACCAAAAGTAAGGTTAAAAAACTAATAGATCTATCAGCATCTGTAGGAACAGCATTGTTGCCATCTTTACCGAAAATTGCATTAACGCTTGGACTTCATCTTGTTGGAGCTGGATTTTTAGGTGGAATCTTGCAGCAAGGTTATGAAAATGCGCAGGATGAAATAGATAAATTATCAGATGAGACGAGTGATCGAATTAAAGAAAGTATTCAAGAGAAAATTGCAGGTCATGAAGCTGAAAAGAAAACTTTAGAAGAATTCAAAAAACATCTAGCTCAAACAGTTGAAAAGTTAGACAAACCACTAGTTTTTATTATTGATGAACTTGATCGTTGTCGTCCTGATTTTGCAATTCGTTTGATTGAGCGTATTAAACACTTTTTTGATATTCCTAAAATTGTTTTTGTTTTGGTGATGAATAAGACTCAGCTTATACAGTCTGTACACACTTTATATGGCTATACTATTGAAACGAATGGTGATTACTTCGAAAAGTTTATTGATTTCACGATTAAATTTCCTCAGTTGGATGCTATAAATAATTATGAAATGCTCTTAAAAGAGCAGCTTTTTAGAATAGGTGAAATTGAAAATAAAGAGCATTTTAGTACTTTTTATTTTTGGGTATTGATGTGTGCTGAAAAAACAGGAGGTTTTAACTTGGTAAACTAAACACACTCATCAGGAGTTTACCATGAGCAAGAAACACAAGACTTACACCACAGAATTTAAAGCTGAAGCCATCAAATTAATTGAAGCCAATCAAGGCAATGTCTCGGAAACAGCTAGACAACTTAGCATTTCAATGCAAACTCTTTCAAATTGGAATACCAAAGCAAAGGCTGGAACTTTAGCAGGTACAAAACAGTATTCACCTGATCTAAACGCTCTACTCGAAGAAAATAAAAAACTCAAACAACAGCTCAAAATAGCTGAAATGGAACGTGAATTTTTAAAAAAGGCAGCAGCGTACTTTGCCAAAGAAAGTCAGTAAGGTACGCCTATATGAAACAAAAAAGATATTCTTTTCCAATTACCTTAATGGCTCGATTACTTCATGTTTCAGTTTCATGTTTTTATGATTGGCTCAAGAGAGGCGTGAGCAAAAGAACGATTCAACGAAATCAACAGACGATATTGGTGAAAATAGCCCATGAGGAGACAAGGCAGAGCTATGGTTATATTCGATTAACCAAATACTTACAAGCTCAGGGCATAAAAATGAGTATGTACGCTGTACGTCAGATAAAAGCGCTGAACCACCTGTATTGTAAGCGACACAAGCGTTTTAAAAGGACTACGAATAGTGACCATAATCGAGCGATCTATGAAAACCTGCTGGAGCAACAATTCTCAATGACTAGACCAAATCAAGCATGGTCAAGTGATATTACGTACATATGGACTGTTGAAGGATGGCTGTACTTAGCAGCGGTAAAAGACCTTTACACGAAGCAAGTGGTTGGCTATAGCTTAAATGAGCGCATGACAGCACAGCTTGTTTGTAATGCGCTAAATATGGCTATTCACAATCAAAAACCAACCAAAGAACTGATTGTGCATTCAGACAGAGGAAGTCAATATTGCAGCCATGAATATCGAAATATACTTGAGCAATATGGTTTTCAAGGTTCAATGAGCAAGCGCGGAGACTGTTACGATAATGCACCGATTGAAAGCTTTTGGGGAATACTGAAAAATGAGTTAGTGCATCATTACAACTATCAAACCAGAGAAGAAGCCAAAGCAGATATTATAAAATACATTGAATTATTTTATAATCATCGAAGAATTCAAAAGGGTTTGGGTTTTAAGACACCAAATCAAATGGCCGAAGACTTTTATAAGTTGGCTGCCTAGAATCTCCCAAGGGAAAGTCTCCTGATAATTCAGCGTATATCATATTGGCATTGCAATTATATAAAAATTACAATTCGCGAGAGCTTATTAGAAAAGTCAATCAATATGCCCTATTAAGAACAAATAATTTAAATAAGGATATGATTGTAATAGCAATAATATTTGATAGGGATTTCCAAGTTACAGTGCAGTATTTTAGAAGAGTTCTAAAGAGATTATTAGAATATATAACTAATCATACTCATCAACGGGATAATGAAAGTTATATAGCAAGAAACTTAATAAATAATTTAAATCAAAAATATAAGTTAACTAGCTTGGGAATTCTGGAATTAGCTGATCAGTTGGAAAATTTTATGAAACACTACACAACTTCTGGACAGATGGATGAGAAGGAAAGAGCTCTTTTAGATTTATATTCAGATTATTCCGTGACGAAATTGCGTAAATCTGATGATCTTGTCACGAGTTGGAAAAATTATATTGAATCTGGTTTTATTTCAGAAACTCAAGCAGAGAGTTAATATCATCTGTCTGTAACTGCTCACGCATTTTTAAAAACTGCTTTTCATCTAAGTCATAGAGCTTCAGTGCAAGCAGTTTTTCTATATCTGCTTCGGGAAAGCGATACTTAATAATCTTGGCAGGTACTCCACCCACAACGGTATAGGGTGGAACATCCTTGGTCACGACAGCGCCCGTTGCCACCACTGCACCTTCACCGAGTGTTACACCCTGCATAATCATGGCACGTGAACCAATCCAGCATCCATCTCCAATGATGGTATCACCCGCGAGCACAAAACTACGTGTATCAAAAGGAAAGGCCGAAATCCAGTCAGTACGATGCAGTTGGTTACCACCCATCATAATGACGCATTCTGCGCCAAAACAGACGAAGTTGCCGATATAGAGTTGATCAATTGGTTTGTCTATGGTCGAGGGCTTATCATGCAAATAACGCACGACACAACGTTCAAAACCTTGATCCCAATACGCTGAATAGTAAGAGTAATTCCCTTTAATGTGAATATTCGGATTCTTCACCGTTTTAGAGATGAACTCAAACTCACACCAGTGTTTGACAGGAGAATTAATCAGTGGCTCAGACATAAAAAGACAGCGTTGAAGAGTGTGAGAAATTATAACAAATAAAAGTCTTGCTTTGATAAAGAGGGGAAATGAATACCCTAAATCTATCTCATTCTTGGGGTGAAATTTCCCACGTGCATAAGAAGAGGGCTAGGAAGAGCTATTTGGTAAAATACAAAAACAAAAAACCCCTCAATCGAGGGGTTTCTACAGCCGTAAATATCAAAGAAACTTAGATATATGCAACTTTTACAATTTCGTATTCAACTTCACCCTGAGGGGTTTGAATTTTTGCTTCGTCCCCTTCACTTTTGCCCAAAAGGCCGCGCGCGATAGGAGAGTTCACTGAAATTTTATTGATTTTAAAATCAGCTTCGTCGTCACCAACGATCATATAGGTCTTTTGTTCTTCGGTGTCTAAGTTTTCGATAGTGACTGTCACCCCAAAAACCACGCGACCGTTCTGTTCAAGTTCTTTTACATCAATCACTTGAGCCGCACCCAATTTACCTTCGATGTCTTGAACACGACCTTCACAGAAACCTTGTTGCTCACGCGCAGCATGGTATTCCGCATTTTCTTTTAAATCCCCGTGCTCACGTGCTTCAGCAATTGCCGCAATAATACGTGGACGTTCAATACTTTTTAATTGATGTAATTCTTTCTCTAAGGCTAATTTGCCTTGGGGAGTCATAGGATAACGTTGCATTGTTGTCCCTCAAGTCTGTGAGTGTAAAAAATATAGGTTTATAAATGAAAAAAGCCCGCCACCGAGAGGTGACGGGACTTCTCGGTAAACGAATTAACCTACAGTTTGTAAATCTTGCAAACGGTATACATCCATTGGCAATTGAATCGCAAAAGCTTGGCATACAGCATCAGCACCGTTCAAGGTCGTAGTGTTATACACTTTCGCTTGAAGCGCTGAACGACGAATCGAGAACGAATCTTGTTGAGCTTGTTTGCCTTCAGTTGTATTGATAATGAGGTGAACTTCGCCATTTTTCAAGCGGTCCACGATATTAGGACGGCCTTCAGTGACTTTATTTACACGTTCACACTCAATACCTGCAGCTTTAATGAACTCATAAGTACCGCCAGTCGCAAGTACTTTGAAGCCAAAGCCTACCAGTTGCTTCGCAATACCAACAGCACGAGGTTTGTCTGAATCACGCACAGAGATAAATGCATGCTTCACTTCGCCTTCTGTAGGAAGACCTGGTACGCGTTCATTCGAGCCTAACACAGCTTTGTAGAATGCTTCACCAAATGTTTTACCTACACCCATTACTTCGCCTGTAGATTTCATCTCAGGGCCAAGAATAGGGTCAACACCCGGGAACTTGTTGAACGGGAACACCGCTTCTTTTACAGAGAAGTGAGTCGGGATGATTTCTTTAGTGAATCCTTGAGATTCTAAAGACTGACCCGCCATACAACGCGCAGCCACTTTCGCTAAAGACTCACCGATACATTTAGAAACGAATGGCACAGTACGAGACGCACGTGGGTTCACTTCTAGGATGTAAACGTCTTCGCCTTTCACAGCAAACTGTACGTTCATCAAACCAACAACGCCAAGCTCTTTCGCCATAGCAACAGTTTGACGACGCATTTCGTCTTGGATTTCAACTGAGAGTGAGTATGGAGGAATCGAACATGCTGAGTCACCTGAGTGAATCCCTGCTTGTTCAATGTGCTGCATAATACCGCCAATCACAACGTCTTTACCGTCAGATACACAGTCTACGTCAACTTCGATCGCATCATCTAAGAAACGGTCAAGAAGAACTGGCGCTTCATTTGATGCTTGTACCGCATCACGTAAGTAGCGTTTAAGCTCTTCGTCGTTGTATACGATTTCCATCGCACGACCACCGAGTACATAAGAAGGACGCACCACCAGTGGGTAGCCTACTTTCGATGCTTCAGCCATACCTTCTTCAGCAGATTTTACAATGCTGTTGTTTGGCTGGCGAAGTTGAAGACGTTGAATCATTTGTTGGAAACGTTCACGGTCTTCTGCTCGGTCAATCGCATCTGGTGATGTACCGATAATTGGCGCACCTGCTTCTTCTAAAGCACGAGCCAATTTAAGCGGAGTCTGACCACCATACTGAACGATAATGCCTTTTGGCTTTTCAGTACGAACGATTTCAAGTACATCTTCCAATGTGATTGGTTCGAAGTACAAACGATCAGAAGTGTCGTAATCCGTTGAAACTGTTTCAGGGTTACAGTTCACCATGATGGTCTCGTAACCATCTTCACGCATTGCAAGCGCAGCGTGTACACAGCAGTAATCGAATTCGATCCCTTGACCAATACGGTTAGGACCACCACCGATCACCATAATCTTATCTTTATCAGATGGGTTTGATTCACACTCATCATCGTAAGTTGAATACATGTATGCAGTGTCAGATTCGAACTCTGCTGCACAGGTATCCACACGTTTGTAAACTGGCGTTACGCCCAAGTTCCAACGGTGCTTACGGAATTGTTTTTGTGAAATACCCATCAAGTTCGCGATGCGAAGGTCAGATAAACCTTTACGTTTGAACGAACGGATGTTGTCTGCGTTTAGATCACCAAAACCTAAAGTTTTGATTTCATTTTCAGTTTTGATGATGTCTTCGATTTGGATCAAGAACCATTTATCGATTTTCGTCGCTTGGAACACGTCTTCTAAGGTGAAACCATGACGGAATGCGTCAGCCACATACCAAATACGCTCTGGACCCGGAACTTTAAGTTCAACCAAGATCTTTTCTTTCGCGCCTTCAGTTCCTACTGCGATTTTTTCATCAAAACCACACGCACCCACTTCAAGACCACGAAGTGCTTTGTTTACAGACTCTTGGAAGTTACGACCAATGGCCATTACTTCACCCACAGATTTCATCTGTGTGGTCAGTGTTGCATCTGCTTGTGGGAATTTTTCGAAGTTGAAACGTGGAATTTTTGTTACCACGTAGTCAATTGCAGGTTCGAACGAAGCAGGAGTCGTTCCGCCCGTGATGTCATTTTTTAATTCATCAAGGGTATAACCGACAGCCAATTTCGCGGCGATTTTTGCAATCGGGAAACCTGTTGCTTTTGATGCAAGGGCAGATGAGCGCGATACACGCGGGTTCATCTCGATGATCACCATACGGCCAGTATCTGGGCAAATACCGAACTGAACGTTAGAACCACCTGTTTCTACACCAATTTCACGAAGAACTGCTAAAGATGCATTACGCATCAATTGATATTCTTTGTCTGTTAATGTTTGCGCAGGCGCAACAGTGATTGAGTCACCTGTGTGCACGCCCATTGGGTCAAAGTTTTCGATCGCACAAACGATAATACAGTTGTCGTTTTTGTCACGAACAACTTCCATCTCGTATTCTTTCCAGCCAATTAAAGATTCATCAATCAATAATTGTTTGGTTGGAGAAAGATCGAAACCGCGTTCACAGATTTCAAGGAATTCTTCTTTGTTATAAGCGATACCGCCACCTGAACCACCCATCGTGAATGACGGACGGATAATCACAGGGAAGCCGAAGCGCGCTTGAATCTCTAAAGCTTCTTCCATGTTTTCAGCAATCGCAGCTTTTGGACATTCAAGACCAATTTTACGCATTGCTTCATCAAACAGTTTACGGTCTTCAGCTTTTTCAATCGCTTCTTTGGTTGCACCAATCAATTCAACATTGTATTTTTCTAAAATACCGTTGGCATCCAGTGCAAGCGCACAGTTCAATGCTGTTTGACCACCCATTGTTGGAAGGACAGCATCTGGACGCTCTTTTTCAATGATTTGAGCAACAGTCTGCCAAGTGATTGGCTCGATATATGTTGCGTCTGCCATCGCAGGGTCGGTCATAATGGTAGCTGGGTTAGAGTTCACCAAAATAACACGGTAGCCTTCTTCACGAAGAGCTTTACACGCTTGCGCACCTGAGTAGTCAAACTCACATGCCTGTCCGATGACAATCGGACCTGCACCAATAATTAAGATACTTTTAATGTCTGTACGTTTAGCCATGATCGCTTCCTTAATTACTTCTTAGATGCTTCGATAAGTTCGATGAAATGATCGAACAATGGTGCGCAGTCATGCGGACCAGGGCTTGCTTCAGGGTGACCTTGGAAGCTGAACGCTGGTTTGTCTGTACGATGAATCCCTTGAAGAGTTTGATCGAACAAAGACTTGTGCGTAGCTTTCAAGTTTGCAGGAAGTGTTTCTGCATCCACTGCGAAGCCGTGGTTTTGAGAAGTAATCATCACTGTGCCTGTTTCCATGTTTTGAACAGGGTGGTTAGCACCGTGGTGACCATGCGGCATTTTCACTGTTTTTGCACCTGAGGCAAGTGCAAGAATTTGGTGACCCAAGCAAATACCAAAGACGGGTAGGTTGCGAGCGTCTTCTACAATTGTTTTTACAGCTTCAATTGCGTAGTCACATGCAGCTGGATCGCCAGGGCCGTTCGATAAGAACACGCCATCCGGATTCAATGCAAGCACGTCAGCAGCAGGAGTTTGTGCAGGCACGACAGTGAGTTTACAACCGCGGTCTGCAAGCATACGTAAGATGTTGGTTTTGACACCGTAGTCGTATGCAACAACATGGAATTTAAGTTCAGGTTGTGTGAAGCCTTTGCCTAATACCCAAGAACCTTCTGTCCATTCGAAACCAGTTGGGTCACAGCATTCTTTAGCTAGGTCTAAACCATTTAAACCACCAAATGCGCGTGCTTTTTCTAAAGCCTGCTCTTCAGTAATATTTTCACCAGCAAGGATGCAACCATTTTGCGCACCTTTGTCACGCAAAATACGGGTTAATTTACGCGTATCAATATCTGCAATTGCGACAACATTATGTTCTTTTAAGTATTCGCCTAAAGATTGCGTTGATCGGAAGTTGCTATGCAATAAAGGTAGGTCACGAATAATTAATCCGTTGGCCCATACTTTGTGAATTCGACCTGACTCAGCGTCTTCATCATTACAACCTGTGTTACCGATATGAGGGTAAGTTAAAGTCACAAGTTGCTGTGCATAACTCGGGTCAGTCAAAATTTCTTGATAGCCAGTCATGGCAGTGTTGAAAACGACTTCACCAGTCGTACTACCCGATGCACCAATAGACGTTCCTTTAAAGATCGTACCATCGGCAAGGGCTAAAATTGCTGGGGTGCTCAAACCAAAGCTCCTGAAATTTAGGCTGTAAAAAAGCGAGTAGACGAAAAAAAAGGAAGGCTATCTAAAAACCTACCCTCCCTATGTCTGCTCGCTTGAACTTAACATGGCACTATACGCAACTTCACTAACAAAGTCCATGCCAATAAGATGGAATTAGCAAGATAAAGTGCTTTTATTTTGTAGCGGAAGCTGTTTCTAAGTTTTGTAAAGAAAAATGTAACAACAAATAATTGTCTAACAAATCAAAATCTAAATTTTATCGAATCACGCTAAGCTGTCGCTGTGTATATAACAACAGGAATAACATCATGACTGAACAAGACAAAGTGACCAAACCAAAGCCAGCGTTGAAAGAAGTCGTTGCAGAAAGCACTGAAAAGCTTGAGCAAGTGGCGAAAGAAGCAACAGAGCAGGTCACGGAAGCGGTAGTTGAAAGCAAAGAAAAGCTTGAAGCTGAAGCGAAGCAGTTGAATGCCAGTGTGCAAGAGCAACTCCGACAATTTAAACAAGATCTTTTACTGCGCTTAGAAACCATTAAAGGGCAGCTATCGAACTCTCAAAAAGACTTAACTGAACTAAAAGAGTTTGTTAAAACTGAGTTTACGGCCGTTTTAGATGACTTGACCAAACTAGGTAAAGAGTTAAAAGGTGATGTCAGCGAAATTTCAGTAAAACATAAAGATCAGTTGACTGAAACGTTTAAACGTTCAAAAGAACACACCTTAGATGCGTGGAATAAGGTTTCAAGCAAGTAATCTCGCTGTACGAGACTCAAGATTAAGTGCATAAAAAAGTGAGGTCATGGCCTCACTTTTTTATTGCTCGGGTTTATTTGTCTGGATTAAAACTGATGCAACCAATCACGTTTATTGTGAAAGTCAGCTTGTTGACCACTATGCTGCATGGCATAGAACTGTTGACCTTGTGAAGTATTCAACACCGCGGATAAACCCAGATATAGGTCAGCCCATTTCAGTTTGTGTTGTAGCATAAACTCAGTCAGATCAATGCTGACATTTAAACCATAGTGGGTACGCTTCAATTGATTGAGTTCAATATCGTAAGCGACCTGTGGCGGCATATCTTCAGGATACCGATATTCCTCAAACTGATAGGCCTGCCAAGCTTGCGAAGGGGAGAGATTGATTTCGCGATAATAATCTTCGCCTTTTACCCCGATAAAGACTTCAAAACAGGTGTTTTCCCATAAAAAGTCTTGACGAGGATTTGCATTCACGACTTCGGGCCAGTGCATGTACAAATTGGGATCGCGTAACCAAAAGCCGATATTGAGAGCATATGGGCTTTGTTGTTCAATCGCACCAACAAGCGAAATAGCTTGAAAGCGACGATCAAATGCACTGAGTTCGTAACTTGCCATAAAAAACTACAATTATTTTGCTGCGTGAGCGAAACGGACTAAATTAGACAATTTGGCATTTTGTTTCGCCGCTTTTTTGTAAAGCAATGCAATTTTACCAATGGTCTGTACAATTTCTGCACCTGTAGTTGAGGCAATTTCTGCAATGATTGCAGCGCGCTCTTCACGGTCTTCACCCGCGATTTTGACTTTAATCAATTCGTGGTCGTTTAAAGCACGTAAAATTTCTTCAACGACATTTTCAGTCAGACCTGAACCGCCAAGCATTACCACAGGGTTTAAAGCATGACCGATTTGACGCAAACGCTTGCGTTCCTGAATGGATAAAGTCGCCATAAAGATAACCTAATTTTAAAAACGGCTTAGTATAACAAACTGCGAAATTAAACGCTGTATATTCTGTGGAAATAATCGATTTAGATAATAGAAAAAAACAACTAAAACCCAAGATTTGGATACAGATGTATACTGCAAGCCTAGAGAATTTAACGTACAATTAAGTTTAAGAAATTTTAATGTTTTAGAGAGATATGGCAACACGCATTACCAACCAAAAGTTATCCAAAAGTAGCCGTGCGTGGATGAGAGAGCACCTTGATGACCATTTTGTGAAAAAAGCGCAAAAAGAAGGTTATCGAGCACGTGCAGCTTATAAGTTACTTGAAATTCAAGAAAAATATAACATCATTCGTCCTGGCATGACCGTGGTTGACTTGGGTGCTGCACCTGGAAGTTGGTCACAAATTGCAGGAAAGCTGGTCGGTGATCGAGGATTGGTGGTTGCATCTGACATTTTGGAAATGGATGCACTTCCAGATGTGACCTTCTTGCAAGGTGACTTCCGTGAGCAAGAAGTATTCGATAAATTGTTAAATATTTTAGATGGACGTAAAGTAGACGTTGTAATTTCAGATATGGCCCCCAATACTTCAGGTAACAAGGCTGTAGATCAACCTCGCCAGATTTACCTCTGTGAATTGGCCATCGATTTTGCTACGAAAGTGCTCGGTCCAAATGGTCAGTTTGTTGTAAAGGTATTCCAAGGTACAGGCTTTGACGAGTTCCGTAAGCAAGTAGTCGACAACTTTGATGTGTTAAAGACAGTAAAACCTGCTGCATCACGTGCCCGATCTAAGGAAGTATTCTTAGTTGGGCAAGGCCGTAAGAAGGCTTTCAAATAAAGTTTACTTGCCAAGTCGTTAAAAATTGTGCATTTTGTACCTTTTTATTATTTTGCGAAGCTGATCTTCAGCAGAAACTTTAAGGTCACCCGATAGGGCATGATCAAATTAGATTGATATGGGAATAAAGCTTTGAGCGATCTCTTCAAGAATGCCATATTGTGGCTAGTGATACTGGGCGTACTGATCCTTATTTTCAGTAATGTCAGTAGCAATGAAAAGCCGACAGCGATGAATTATTCAGAGTTTGTTGCTGCGGTGAATGCTGGTCAAATTAAGCAAGTGACAATTGATGGCGAACGAATTCATGGCCAAAAATCAAACGGTTCAGAGTTTGAAAGTATTCGTCCTGCGGTTCAAGACCCAGAGCTTATGCCTAATCTGATTAAAAATAACGTTGTCGTTGAAGGTACTGCACCTGCACGTCAAGGTTTATTGATGCAACTTTTGATCGCAAGCTTCCCTGTACTTTTAATCATTTTGTTATTCATGTTCTTTATGCGCAACATGGGTGGCGGAGCAGGTGGTAAGAACGGTCCAATGAGTTTTGGTAAGTCAAAAGCAAAAATGTTGGCAGAAGACCAAATTAAAGTGACTTTTACCGATGTCGCTGGCTGTGATGAAGCAAAGCAAGAAGTTGTAGAAATTGTTGATTTCTTAAAAGACCCTTCAAAATTTAAACGCTTAGGTGCAA
This sequence comes from Acinetobacter sp. SwsAc2, assembly GCF_013391465.1. Taxonomy (NCBI): domain Bacteria; kingdom Pseudomonadati; phylum Pseudomonadota; class Gammaproteobacteria; order Moraxellales; family Moraxellaceae; genus Acinetobacter; species Acinetobacter sp. SwsAc2. The sequence goes on from NZ_JACBEZ010000002.1 coordinate 67,805, forward strand.
CAATTCCTAAAGGCGTGCTAATGGTGGGTCCACCGGGTACAGGTAAAACTTTACTTGCAAAAGCAATTGCAGGCGAAGCGAAAGTACCATTTTTTAGTATTTCTGGTTCTGACTTTGTTGAAATGTTCGTGGGTGTGGGTGCGTCTCGTGTCCGTGACATGTTTGAACAAGCGAAACGTCATGCACCATGTATTATCTTTATTGATGAGATTGATGCTGTGGGGCGTCATCGTGGTTCAGGTACAGGTGGTGGTCACGATGAGCGTGAGCAAACCTTGAACCAAATGTTGGTGGAAATGGATGGCTTTGAAGGCAATGAAGGTATTATCGTCATTGCTGCGACAAACCGTGCCGATGTACTGGATAAAGCTTTACTCCGTCCAGGTCGTTTTGACCGCCAAGTAATGGTTGGCTTACCAGACATTAAAGGTCGTGAGCAAATCTTAAATGTTCACATGAAGAAATTGCCTTCAGTGACTGGTGTCGATGTACAAGTGCTTGCACGTGGTACGCCGGGCTTCTCGGGTGCACAATTGGCGAACCTTGTGAACGAAGCTGCATTATTTGCTGCACGTCGTAACAAGAACACTGTCGATATGCATGATTTTGAAGATGCAAAAGACAAGTTGTACATGGGCCCTGAACGTAAGTCGATGGTGATTCGTGAAGAAGAACGTCGTGCAACCGCGTACCATGAAGCTGGTCATGCGATTGTGGCTGAAATTCTACCGGGTACAGACCCTGTACATAAAGTGACCATTATGCCGCGTGGTTGGGCGCTGGGTGTAACTTGGCAGTTACCTGAACATGACCAAACCAGCCACTATAAAGACAAAATGTTGAATGAACTTTCAATTTTGTTTGGTGGTCGTATTGCTGAAGAAATCTTTATCAACCAAATGTCGACAGGTGCTTCAAACGACTTTGAACGTGCAACTAAAATGGCACGTGCGATGGTGACCAAGTACGGTATGTCTGACAAACTGGGTGTAATGGTGTATGAAGATGATTCTCAGCAATCATTCATGGGTAGCATTGGTAGTCGTACGATTTCTGAAGCAACACAGCAACAAGTAGATGCTGAAGTTCGTCGTATCATCGATGAGCAATACCATGTAGCACGCAATATCTTAGAAAACAATAAAGATATTGCTCATGCGATGGTGAAAGCTTTGATGGAATGGGAAACGATTGATCGCGAGCAAATTCGTGACATTATGGAAGGTCGTGAGCCACAACCACCAAAAGTATATGTTGCAGAAAATCCTGTGATGGATGTAACTCCAACGGATGGTCCAAGCACACCACCACCATTACCATCTGCAACTTAATTTTAAAAAGTTAAATAAAAAGCCACCTTCGGGTGGTTTTTTATTGCGCGATTTTACACTTCCGATGAAGAAAAATAAGCGCGTAAAAGTGGGGAACGCGTTAAGATAACGCGAGTTGGACTGGAGAATATCACATGCAATTGATGGCTTTGCCAAAGAAAATCCTACGTTGTGGAGAGCTATCACTGGATCTGTCTGTACCGCATGTGATGGGTATTTTAAATGTGACGCCAGACTCGTTCAGTGATGGCGGCAAACATAATGGCAAAGCACAAGCGCTTGCGCATGCTCAGCAAATGATTGCGGATGGGGCGACAGTCATCGATGTTGGGGGTGAATCTACACGTCCAGGTGCATCTGTAGTTGAGGTTGAAGAAGAGATTCGTCGTGTCGTCCCAGTGGTGGAAGCTTTGGCTGAACTTGATGTAGTCATTTCGATTGATACCTCTCAACCTGAAGTGATTCAAGCTGCAGTCGCAGCAGGCGCACATATCTGGAATGATGTGAGAGCATTAACACGCCCGAATGCTTTAGAGACGGCAGCTAAACTGAATATTCCAGTGATTATCATGCATATGCGTGGTGAACCGACTACCATGAATGGTTTAGATCAATATGATAATGTCACTCTAGATGTCATGACTGAGCTTTCCCAGCGCGTGTCGGATGCACTCAAGGCTGGTGTCAAAGCTGAAAATATCATGATTGATCCGGGTTTTGGCTTTGCTAAAAATGCAAAGCAGAACCTTAAGCTTTTAAAAGAATTCCATCAGCTAAATCAGCTCGGGTATCCTATCTTGTCCGCATTGTCACGAAAGCGCTTTATCGGAGAAGCTTTAGGCGGGGCAGAGGCAGGGCAGCGGGCCGTGGGTTCTGTAGCGGGACATTTGCTGAGTATTCAACAAGGCGCGTGTATGGTGCGCGCCCATGATGTTAAAGCCATGAGTGATGCGATCAAGGTTTGGCAAGCGATGAATATGGCTTAATGGGGCGGCGGAATGCCGAGGTAATGATTTAATTTGAAAATTTGATCTATATCAGATTGTTAGACTGGCAGCATCTTCAGATGCTGCTTTTTTATTTGGTGATTTGTTTGGTTTATGTTATACAGACTCGTTTTTTAAGTTTCTCATTTTGAGTGCCTGTATGTTTGCAGATTTACTTCTCCCTATGTTTGATGATGAATATTATCCCGATATTCTTGTTGCTGAAGTGAAGCAGCATGTCGAGACTTTTGCTAAAAAAATTGTAAAAGCAAAATCTGAGGGTGATATTTATCAATATGCCAATGCCGCAGTGGCTGAAATTAATGAAATGAAGCCGCATTTTGAAGATCTAGATTCATCATTAGATGACTCTGCTGCTGATTTTATTGCTGAAGCGATGATGATGGTGGTACAAGATGCTGGGTTTATGGATATTGAAATGGAAGAATTGGTGGTGAACAGAGAGTGGTGAGCCACTCTCTCATTTCAAGTTCTGTTGGTTTTGCTTTAGAAGCTGAGATTGCTGTTATAACTCATCTAAAAGATCGGTGAGATGACAATTTTGGTTCAAATGTTCATCTTGAATCGTATCGACTGTCATCACATATTCACCTTCGACCATTTCAGCATTTGCACTGAGATTCAGCCAAAATTTTGGATGCTTTTTCATGACCTCACGAATATGTTGCTCATCTTTAGTGTGATTAAAGCTTAATTTAAAATGAGCATCTACTGATTTACACGCATGTAAATAGAGTTGACGGTCTTTTTCAATAATTGTGCCTGCAAACAAGTCATAAAAAGTATCGCTATCTGTTTGCTGTGAGGTGGGGTTTGCATGGCTGATGTTTGAAAAAATTAGGCATAAGATGATAATGAGAGTGTTCTTTTTCATATTGTGATTGTTATGTGCTTCGATGCATAAATTATAGACATAAAAAAACCAGCATATTGCTGGATTTTTTATTGCACCATCTTAATTAGCTTAATAATGGTGCCCGAGGCCAGACTCGAACTGGCACGCTTTGTGGGCGGGGGATTTTAAATCCCCTGTGTCTACCGATTTCACCACTCGGGCATGAGCGCAATAATAGAGGACGAAATAAAAGTTGGCAAGTCTATTTGTGATTATTTGCTTTCTTTTCAAACAATTCAGCGGTTTATGTTTAAAAAATAGCAAAATTATCTGTCTGCACTTGTTCAGGCGTCATAAAAATGTCATCGACTTGAGATATGCATGTCATATTTTTCGCATAAATTTCAAGTCCATATCGTCTTTAGGCAATCCACATGACAAAAAAAATGAACCGCCGAGAACTTATTCAAAAAACTTTGGCAGGATTTGGTGCTTTATCTTTACCTATTTCACTGACCGCTTGTGGTGATGACGCCGATTCAAACACACAGCCCACTACGCAAGTGCAGTTTTTGCATGGGGTTGCCAGTGGTGATCCTTTACAAACTCAAGTTATCATTTGGACACGCGTAACACCATCGGATAGCAGTGCGCGTTTAGAGGTGCTCTGGGAAGTGGCAAAAGATGCAGACTTTAAACACATTACAGCAACAGGAAAGGTGCTGACTACAGCTGCACAAGATTTTACTGTGAAAGTGGATGTGACGGGACTTGCTGCGGGGCAAGTTTATTTCTACCGTTTTAAATCGGCGTCGACATATTCAACCACAGGGCAAACCAAAACTTTGGCAACGCAAGTACAGTCGGTACAGTTTGCCGTATGCTCATGTTCAAATTATCCAGCGGGTTATTTCCATGTTTATAAAGAAATTGCAAAACAGGATGTGGATGTTGTGATTCATTTGGGGGATTACATTTACGAATATGGTATGGGCGGATATGCAACGGAAGAGGCTGTAGAGATGGGGCGTGCACTGGCGGATGATAATAGCTTAGAAATTATTCGCTTAGATGACTATCGCAAACGTTATGCTTTATACCGACTAGATGCAGATTTGCAGGCCGCGCATCAACGTCATCCTTTTATTGTGATTTGGGATGACCATGAACTCGCAAATGATACATGGGAAAAGGGTGCTGAAAATCATCAGTCAGATACTGAAGGCGATTTCCTTGAACGTAAACTTGCGGCACTGGCGGCCTATTTTGAGTGGATGCCAATCCGTCCGCTTTCTGAAAAAGATCATTTGAATATTTATCGCCAGTTTAACTTTGGTAATTTAGTGCAGTTAAATATGTTGGATACGCGTATTCTAGCGCGGAGTAAACAGTTAGATTATGCAGATTATTTAACCGCATCGGGTTTGGATGCTGTGCGCTTTACTACAGATATGCAAGACCCAAATCGAACGTTACTGGGGTTGAATCAACGCGCATGGTTAACACAGCAACTTGCGAGCTCTAAAGCCACATGGCAAGTTTTGGGTCAGCAGGTGTTGATGAGCAAAATGCTTGTTCCAGCCGAGATGTTACAAGTGCTCAGTGCAATCAGTAGCGGCGCGGTGACTCCAGATGTTTTGGCGCAGGTGAATCAACTCATTAAAGAATTGGTGGAAATAAAACTTCGTTACTTAAATCATGATCCATCTTTAACAGTAGAGCAGTTGTCTCGTATTAAAACTGTGGTTCCTTACAATTTAGATGCATGGGATGGTTATGCGGTTGAAAGGGAGACGCTGTACGGCACACTGCAGTATTTAAATAAAAAAGTCGTGGTCTTGGCTGGTGATACACATAATGCATGGGCATCGGACTTACACGATTTAACAGGGCAATTTGTGGGTGTGGAGTTAGCGACAAGTTCAGTTTCCTCGCCAGGTATGGAAAAGTATTTGTCTATTCCAATGCAACAACTCCAAGAGTTTGAGTTTGCTTTTACAACCTTGATTGATGAGCTGAGTTATTGCAATTTAAATCAGCGCGGTTATTTGAAAGTCCGTTTTACCGCAGAGCAGGTGCAAGCGGATTGGATTTTCGTAGATAGTATTAAGCACAAAGAATACATCGTTGACGAAACTCGCTCGCATCAAGTGATATTAGACTCGACATTATTGCCAGTCAGTGCATTAAAACAAACGGCATAAAATGACCTTAGAAAAACCGAGCATCATTGCTCGGTTTTTTATAATTTTTCATCGATATAACTGTCGAGATCGATGTGCTTAATCTGCTTACAGTAAGCATGCTCATACTTCAGCAGTTGCACGTATAAATCTGCTTCACGCCCCAGCTGAAGTTTTCGTGCCTGATAATCTTCAGATTGATGGGAGCTAAAGCGTAATTGGAGTCGTGATTTGAGCGTTTGTTTATAGGCCCAAAAGCAGACACGTCTGAGTTGTTGTAACTGGTGATGTTCAACCGACTGGCTGTGGTCTCGAAATAAATTTTCTTTATAGAAGCGCACAAAACCAAAGTTCACACCAAAATAAAACAAGATCCACATCAGCAAACTGCTTTCAAGGAACATTAGATTTAGTCCACTTAAAAGAATCACCGCCGCGAGTTTGATGGGTGTATGGCGTTGCAGTTGATACAAGGAGTTTGATGAATGTTTAATTTGCTTAATGACAAAAGGTAAGACCCACATCAGCACCAATAAAATAGTGATAATGGCGTAACTATGACTTTGGAGAGGATCGATATTCTCCAAGTGAGTTAAGTAAAAATTTTTTAGAATTAAGCTGATTGGAATAAAAATCATCACCGCCAAAACCCACGGAATAACTTCACGCTGGTCATCTAAAATACCGCGTGTTTTGATTTGACTATAAAGCAAGTAATTACGTTTAAATGCGGCAGGGTAGCGGGTCTCTAATTGTTGCAGTAACAGTTGAACTTGTTTGGATTGCATCGTCAAAAAAGAGCGTATGAGAAAAATAGCCTTTACTATAGTAGATTTGGAAGGGGATGGCTCAAAAAAATACGTGAAACAGAATATTCACAGAGAAAAGCACAACAATTTCGCTTTTTCACTCTGAATTATGCGAAAATGTCGGATTCAATTTTTTTGTCTAAGGGCAGTTCATGACTGATCATTCTCCTGAATCTTTAAGTGATATCGAAATTTTAGACATTTTGCAGTCTATGAAAGACGATGAGCTTGATACAGAGGCAAAAGAAGAGATTCTTAAGGGTGGTAAAGCGGGTCGTCAAGAAGCACATAAACTTGCGATTGTGGCTTTGAACCAATCTTTTGAAAGTAAGTTTGTTGAAGCTGTAGCTTTGGCGTTGGGCCTGAATGAAGGTCAAGCCAAAAAAATTCGCTATAAGAAAGACCGCATCCGTATTTTAAAAGTACGTGGGATTGATTACATGGCGATTGATGGTGCGGAAACAGCACAAGTCTTGTCACAAGTTGCGCAAGCAATTGTACGTGAAGATGCGACCGTGACCCATGATTTGCACAACATCTTCCCATTTTGGAAAGAAGGCTGGCCAATGGTTCAGTTTGACAGCGCATATAAAATTTTATCTGAAGATATTACCATTCACTATCAAGCGACTTTAGATACATTACTTGAATTGTATGGTCGTTAAGATCGCAGTATCAAAGGCACCTTCGGGTGCTTTTTTATGGCTTCTATTTAACTATGAAAAATCCAAGCCAGTAATAAGCTGATGGGCCAAATGAACAGTCGCCACCATGTAATCAGTGGATCCCAAGAATACTGTCCAAAAGACAGAGTATCATTAAAGCTTCGTTGCCCACGTTCATAAGCATAAGGTGTAATCCGCCATGCTAAAATCAGCAAAACAATCGCACTTACGATCAGAAGTGTGTGGTTGTATTGGGCAAAATAATAGTAAATCAGATACAGCGCAGAATAAAAGAAAGTACATGCCAACACAGCGGGCAATGAAAAAGACATAATCTTGACTCTATTGTATTGTTATATCAAGGCATTATAAATGAAAATACCCGATGTATCACATCGGGTATTTATCGGTTGTTGAGCTTAAGGTTCGTTATAACTCAGTGTAGGTATTTAATTAGCCCAGCGTTGAGTAAAGTGGGAAAATACCAAAGACCATTGCTGTAACCAGCATCACTAAACAGGTAATCACTGCCCATTTGATGGTAAATTCTTGGTGTTCACCGAAGTTAATTCCTGCCAATCCACAGAGTAAGTAAGTCGATGGAACCAATGGAGACAGCAAGTGTACAGGTTGACCGACAATCGATGCACGAGCCATTTCCACAGGAGTGATACCATAGTGTCCAGCAGCTTCAGAGAGTACAGGCAGTACACCAAAGTAGAAGGCATCATTCGACATAAAGAAGGTCAGTGGCATACTAATTACAGCCGTGATAGGTGCTAAATATGGCCCCATACTTTCTGGAATAATGGCAACCAATTCTTGAGACATAGCTTCAACCATACCTGTGCCCGACAAAATACCAGTAAAAATACCTGCCGCGAAAATAATCCCGACTACAGCTAAGGCACTAGCAGAGTGGTTACCAACCAAACGCTTTTGCATGTCTAAATCAGGATAGTTCACCACCAATGCAATGCACAGCGCCACCATGAACAGAATGGCCGCAGGTAAAACACCCATCACTAAGCAGACCATCAAGACCAAAGTCAGTAGTGCGTTAAACCATCTTAAGTGGGCACGGTTAGCTTCTGGTTCTTGCGAAATTTGAATACTGTCACCATGACTAATATCTAATTCCACAATACCAATGCGCTTACGCTCCATACGGCCATACATAAAGCCGAGGAAGTATAACCAACCAATTGCAACCAGCATTGGTAAAATCATCGGAACAAAGACATCGTTTGGATCGACATGCAATGCCGTTGCAGCACGTGCTGTTGGTCCACCCCATGGGGTTAAGTTCATGATTCCGCTCGCAAGCATCATCAGACAAGCCATAATTAAAGGACTCATACCAATACGTTTATACAACGGTAGCATTGCGGCAACACAGATCATATAAGTGGTTGAACCGTCACCATCCAAGGAAACAATTAAAGTCAGCGTAATGGTGCCGAGGGTCACTTTTAAAGGATCGCCTTTAACCTGCTTTAAAATCCACTTCACTGAAGGGTCGAATAAACCCGTGTCGATCATAATTGCAAAATAAAGGATTGCGAAAAGAAGCATTACGCCCGTAGGAGCGAGCTTTTTAATGCCTTCCATCATCATATTGCCAAGTTCAGCAATATCAAATCCAGCAAGGTTGTCAACAAAGAGACTTAAAACATAAGTAAGTAATGCAAAAATGATAGGGATTAAAGTTAAAGCAACGAGAGCGCTCAGTCGTTTGGACATGATTAAGTACATGAAGCACATAATCATGCCTAAACCTAAAATGGTCAGCATGGATCAATCCTTTGAACGTGTTAAGTCTGTTTATTCATCAAGTGACAGCGATAGTATGCAATTCAGCATGATTTTTAAATGCTCTTAAACATATGTGATTTTTCATTCTATTTTTCTAATAAATAATATATATCTGTAAAGTATGGTTAAGATACTTATTTTGTATAACTTCATATGGTTAAATCTGAAGCAAAAAAAACCTTGCAGTTGCAAGGTTTTAATTTAAGGAGATGTTTCTATTCCTCGACTGTTTGGGTTGCAGGCTGTAGTGTTTCTTCAAGTAAGCGCGTCACTAAAAGTTGGTCAATCTTAAAATGATCGACATCGACCACTTCAAATTTAAAGCCTGCGTATTCTACGGTATCGGCAGGGCGTGGAATTTTGCGCAGACGGTACATCATAAAACCAGCCAAAGTTTCATAATTTTCTTCATCTGGCATTTCATCAATGGCCAGTGCATGCTTCATGTCTTCAATCGGTGTGCTGCCATCAATTAGCCATGAATTATTATCACGTTTAATAATCTGTTGTTCGGCTTCAATCGGAGTCACCCAATCGCCCATCACCGTAATCATAATGTCCGACAGGGTGATGACACCCACGACCAAAGCATATTCGTTAATCACAACGGCAAATTTTTCTTTGGTGGAGCGGAAACGGTCTAATAACTCAGACAAGGTTAATGTGTCTGGAATGGTGAGAACATTACGAATAGTGCTTTCATTGAGTTGTAGTAAAGATTGATTATTCAGAATACGGACCAGAATGTCTTTGGCATCGACATAGCCAATTACATCGTCAATATTTTCACTACACACCAAGAACTTAGAATAAGGATATTCAGCCAATTTTTGACGAATACTGGCTTCGGATTCATTTAAAGTAAAATACACCACATTTTCACGCGTAGTCATACTTGAAGGAACGTTCCGCTCTTCAAGCTCAAATACGTTTTCAATGAAATGATGTTCTTGCTTTTGTAGCACCCCAGCTTGCGCACCCGCATCCATCACTGCAGAAATGTCATCAAAGGTAATGTTGTCATCACGTGTGGTATTCACTTTAAACAGGCGGAATAACAAGTTGGCAAGGGCATTAATAATCCAAGCCAAAGGTTTGCAGACCTTAATAAACACCTGAATGGGGTTAATCACCGCAATAGAGATTTTCTCTGGGGCAATCATGGCCAAACGTTTTGGCATGAGGTCGGCAAACAAAATAAATAGCGAGGTGACTAAAGTGAAAGATAGCGCAAAGCTAATAGTTTCAGACCAGGGGCCAGTATAAAAACGAGAAACAAAGCTCATGAAGTAAGGACGAAAAGCCCCTTCACCTAAAATACCGCCCAAGATCGCCACTGCGTTTAAGCCAATTTGTGAAGCGGCAAAGAAGTCAGCAGAATTTTCTTGTAAATTCAAAACTTTCTGTGCGCGATCATCGCCCGACTCAGCCAAGATTTTCAGCTTGACCTTACGTGCTCCTGCCAGTGCAATTTCTGTCAGAGACAAGAAACCCGCCCCAGCAATCAGGACTAGAATGATAACTATGTTTTGAAAAAGGCTCACGGAATCCACCTGTGATTCATCGTTATTATGAATATTTTTAACACAAAAAAATAAAGACAGTAATCACTTACTGTCTTCTATCATACCTGAGTTATTGGTATGAAAATGAATTATTTAGAGCTTGAGTGCTTAATAATGTGAGAATTGCGAGTTATTGCCTAAAAACTCACGATTTTCTTCCTCAATCATTTGACGTGCCACATACAAAATCAGCTGTCTGAGCCAGCGATGTGCAGGATGGTGATGCAACAGTGGACACCATGCCATTTTCAACTCAAATTCTGGAATATAAAAAGGTGGGTCTTTAATCAAGAGATTTTGACTTTTGGCTTGTAAGCGTGCAATACGGGTCGGTAAAGTCGCGATCAAATCTACATTTGAAGCCAATAGTGCAGGCATTTGATAATGTCGAGTGAAGACCGAAATTTTACGTTTTTGGCCAATACGCTCTAAAGCTTGATCAATCCAACCTAGACCTGCTTGTTTTTCAGGGTTAACGCCGAAACCAACGCCCATACCTGTTTTAGAGACCCAAATATGCTGTGCATCGAGGTAACTTTTTAGGTTTAAGTTGCTGGCAGCAGGGTGTTTACCATTGAGCAAACATGAAAAACTGTCACGCCAGACCAAAACTTGGTGGAAGCTTTGTGGAATTTCATTGAATCGGTTAATGGCTAGATCAACTTTACCTTGTTCCATATCACGATATGACACATCACTTGGGGTTAAGAAGTCTAAAACCACATTGGGTGCTTCTGAACGCAGTGCTTTAACGAGGCGGGGAACTAAGGTGGCTTCGGCATAGTCCGAAGTCATAATACGAAAAACACGATTTGAGGTATAAGGACGGAACTCGGTACGAGGTTCCAAAATCATGGAGAGATCAGAAAGAGCGTCACGTATGCGGGGTTGTAATTCTAAAGCCCGTTCGGTTGGTGTCATACCTTCAGAAGAGCGAATTAGCAGGGGATCATTAAATAAGTTACGAAGACGACGTAGAATATTACTCATTGCTGGTTGGGTGACACCCAATTGTTCAGCTGCTCGGGTTACATTTTTTTCGCGTAAAAGTACGTCCAAGTAAATTAAGAGGTTTAGATCAACCCGCTCCAGATTCATAAAATAAATACCGAGAATAAAATCATGAAATTATTTGCATTATGCCATAAGCCATCGGGCTTGTGTAATAAACTGACGAAAAAAAAAGCATCGGGTTGTATAAAGAATACCCCCTTCATTTTCACAGAAAATGGGTTTTTATGCTTAAAAACGGAGGGCATATTAGTCCTAAGCAATGTTTTAATATGTGTGAATTGAGGCTTAGAGTATCGCCTAGAAAATGGCTTGAGCTGGCCTGTTGTTGGTGGAATAAAAGCGTGATAAATACTCTTTTTGCTGAATATTGAACTTTTGTCATTTGGGTCAAATTAAGTATTGATTTTCGGTTTGAACTCTTTTTTCCAACGGCCGAGACTTAAGTCTAATGAAGAAATATTCGACAAAGGATGTATTTTTCACGGTTTTCTTATTTTATTTAAGTTTAAAAATAACAATTACTTAATTATGTTTTATCGAAATATAATTAGACTTTTATCTATATATTTTTTAAATAAATACTGAAAATTAATGCAGAATATTGGATTAATTTATTCTGTCAATCTAATCTGTATTCATCGCAACGAAGCGCTCTAAATCTAAGCAAAAGCTTGAGGGTCTGATTTTAGCTTTTCGTTGAAGAAAATCCTAATATTATTACAGGAAATATCATGACTACATATCAAACAGCGATTGATGCAATCCGCGAATTAAAAGCAAAATTCGGTAGCACTTGGGCAGACATCAGTCCTGAAGATGCTGCGCGTATGCAAATCCAAAACCGTTTCAAAACTGGTTTAGATATCGCTAAATACACAGCTGCAATTATGCGTCGTGATATGGCTGCTTATGATGCTGACTCTAGCAAATACACTCAGTCTTTGGGTTGCTGGCACGGTTTCATCGCACAACAAAAAATGATTGCGAACAAAAAATACTTCGGTACGACTGAACGTCGTTACATCTACCTTTCTGGTTGGATGGTTGCTGCACTTCGTTCAGAATTCGGTCCACTTCCTGACCAATCTATGCATGAAAAAACTTCAGTACCTGCATTGATCGAAGAAATCTACACTTTCTTACGCCAAGCTGATGCTAAAGAATTAAACGACCTATTCCGTGCGCTTAAAAAAGCTCAAGAAGCTGGTGATACTGCAAAAGCTGCTGAAATCACTGCGCAAATCGACGGTTTCCAAACTCACGTTGTGCCAATTATTGCGGATATCGATGCTGGTTTCGGTAACGAAGAAGCGACTTACTTACTTGCTAAGAAAATGATCGAAGCTGGTGCTTGTGCACTACAAATCGAAAACCAAGTATCTGACGCGAAACAATGTGGTCACCAAGCTGGTAAAGTAACTGTTCCACACGAAGATTTCATCTCTAAAATCCATGCATTACGTTATGCATTCTTAGAAATGGGTCTTGATGACGGTATCATCGTTGCGCGTACTGACTCTGAAGGCGCTGACTTGACTCAAAAAATCCCAGTGGTTAAAGAGCCAGGCGACATCGCTTCTCAATACATCGGTTTCCTAGACACTGTTGAAATTGACATCGCTGATGCTCAAGAAGACGAAATCCTAATCAAGCGTGATGGTAAATTACACCGTCCTAAGCGTTTGGCTTCTGGTTTATACCAATTCCGTCCAGACACTCAAATTGACCGTGTTGTTCTTGACTGTGTATCTAGCCTTCAAAATGGTGCTGACCTTCTTTGGATCGAAACTGCGACTCCAAACGTTGACGAAATCGCGCACATGGTTAACCGTGTTAAAGAAACAGTTCCAAATGCGAAACTTGTTTACAACAACTCTCCATCATTTAACTGGACGTTGAACTTCCGTCAACAAGCTTACGACCGTTGGGTTGCTGAAGGTAAAGACGTTTCTGCTTACGACCGTGCTAAATTAATGAGCGCTGAGTACGATGCAACTGAATTAGCTGCTGATGCTGATGAGAAAGTACGTACGTTCCAAGCAGATGCTTCTCGTGAAGCGGGTGTGTTCCATCACTTGATCACACTTCCGACTTACCACACTGCTGCGCTTTCTACTCATGAGCTTGCACAAGGTTACTTCGGTTCTGAAGGTATGTTGGCTTATGTTGCTGGCGTACAACGTAAAGAAATCCGTGGTGGTATCGCTTGTGTTAAACACCAAGCAATGGCGGGTTCTGACATCGGTGATGATCACAAAGAAATCTTCTCTGGTGACAACGCTCTTAAAGCGCACGATGATGCTAAAAACACAATGAACCAATTCGCTGCTCACTAAGCACTGAACTGATTCAAAAAAAACCCTGCGAAAGCAGGGTTTTTTTTTATGACTTAATTTTGAGCTTGTTGAACAACTTGCGCGTGAAATATTGAACAAAAACATTAAGGCATCAGAATCAGTAGCCAAACAATAAAGATAATACTTAAAGAAACAAACTGTGCAGCACTGCCCATGTCTTTGGCATTTTTTGAAAGCTCATGCCGCTCCAGAGAAATACGGTCTACAATCGCCTCAATCGCTGAATTGAACAATTCAACGATAATTGCAAGTAAACAAACGGCTACCATGAGGGCTTGTTCTGAGCGACTGACATCACAGAAAAAGCTTGTTGGAATCAGAATCAGGTTAATCAACAGGACTTGTCGAAAAGCTGCTTCGTGCGCAAATGCGGCCTTAAAACCTGAAATAGAATAATGAGTTGCATTAAAAATACGTTTAAAACCTGACTTGCCTTTGAGTGGGGAATATTGGTTCATACCATCAACCATTTTAAAATTTCAGCCACAATACATGATCTATATTAAAAGTTACTTAATTATAGTATTCAAAAGGTGCTTAATCTATGTACACCTAAAATAAGAGAAAAGAGATTAAAAAGCCTGCTTTTTAATCTCTATGGTTAAAGGATGGATATGGGTTTGACGTCAACAAGATGCTTTAATGTCTTGTTTACTTTGTGTGACTTATTCTATTTTTTCAAAAAAGCATCGGCGGCTTGACGTCCCAAAGCAGGATCATCGGTAAAAACACCATCCACTCCCGCTTTAAAGAAAATTTCAAACTCTGCCAGCGTGCCTTTTTCGCACTTTTCAGAGGCAATCGCGCTACAGTCTAAATAGTCTGGTAAGAAATTGTTTTCAGGGCGTAGGGTATAAGGATGTACTTTTAAGCCCACTGCGTGTGCATCGTTCACAAAACTGGTCGGGGTCGCTGGCTGAGTATTCGGCACGATATAGGTTTTACTTGGTCCGACACCATGCGCATAGCTTGCGACGTCTTTCAGTCCTTGAGGTGTTGCCATATCACTATAGCGGAGTGTTGATTTGGCAAGCACAGCATCGGCAGGTTGTTCGGACTTGCCACCATAGAGTTGAATAATTTTGGCATGTCGAATCGATTTTAATTGATCTAACTGCTGACGCATTTGTTTTAAGTTGCTGACTTCAAACGACTGAATATAGACCGGTGCAATGTCACGACTATAGGTGTGTTTGGCCAGCGTGGATAATAGGCGTTGCTCCATGGCCAAATTGAGACCTTGGAAATAGCTGGGATGTTTGGTTTCGATATACAGGCCCACAATTTTTCCTGTCTTTTTATAGTGCGCATCTACGAGTTCAATAATTTCATCTAAAGTTGGAAGATCAAATTGATCATTATATTGGGCATTTGCTGGACGAATCTCTGGAATACGTTCTCGTGCCTTCAGTTGCTTCAGCTCGTTTAAAGTAAAGTCTTCAGTAAACCAACCTGTGTAAGTCACACCATCAACGACTTTACTGGTCTTCCGTTCTGCAAACTGCGGTAAGCTGCTGACATTGGTGGTTCCTCCGATTTCATTTTCATGGCGAGCGACTAAATAACCGTCTAGAGTTGGCACCAAATCAGGCTCAATAAAATCCGCACCATCATCAATCGCTTTTTGATAAGCGGCTAAGGTGTGTTCAGGGCGTAGTGCGCTGGCGCCGCGATGTCCAATAATAAGCAATTTAGGCTCAATGTATTCGGCGTTGTTTGATGGTGGCTGGGATGTTGCATTGTCTTTCTCATCATGATGACAGCCCAATAAGCCTAAAAAAATAAAACTCAATAATGTTCTTTTTAACATGTGTTCCTCAACATTTTATTGTGGTGTTGCGGACTCAGTGTTCAATTTTAATATCTCAGATCAATGACAAATTGCGAAAAATTACAGGATGTCATCAATTGGTCAAAAAGCTTTCTTCATAGTTTCTTCATATTTAGCTCTAATGTTCTATTTCATGTTGTTAAGTCTTGTTTTTTAATGATTCGTCATAGAAGATCAAGCATAAAGTGATGCCCAGTTTCTAGATCTAGCCTCAGACCCAAGAGTACCGCAGACCCATGCTGTCTAAATTTTTTATTCATCGTCCAATTTTTGCTGGTGTGCTGGCGATTATCGTGATGGCATTTGGTTTATTTGCCACCTTTCAGTTGCCTGTAGAGCGCTACCCAGATATTGCACCTCCGCGAATTACGGTGAGTGCAACATATACAGGCGCGTCGGCAGAGACGGCGGAGGAGAGCGTTACTCAGGTTTTGGAACAGCAAATTAAAGGGATTGATCATTTACTGTATTTTAGTTCGAGCAGTGACTCGAATGGCCGTAGTCGAATCAGCATTAGTTTTGAGAATGGAACTGACCCAGATACCGCTCAGGTGCAAGTTCAAAATGCCATCAATGGGGTGATTAACCGTTTACCAGAAGATGTACAGCGTCAAGGGGTCAATGTCTATAAATCGCTTGGTGATACGCATATGGTGATAGGCCTATATGACCAAACAGGCAAAAGCAGCAATATTGCACTCTCTGATTATATGATGACGCATTTGGAGCAAGATTTAGCCCGTATTGATGGAGTTGGTGAGGTTGATGTCTTTGGCGCGCAGTATGCCATGCGCTTATGGCTGAATCCGCACAAATTGCGTCAATATGGACTGATGCCAAGCGATATACGTGCATCGGTTGAAGCGCAAAATACGCAAGTGGCCGCAGGGGCAATTGGCGAGTTACCCAGCCTGTCAGACCAATATTTAAATGCCAAAGTCACCTCCGGTACACGTCTAAAAACCGTTGAAGAATTCGAAAACATCATTGTTAAATCGACCCGCGATGGCAGTTTTATTTATTTAAAAGACGTCGCACGGGTGGAACTAGGCGCGGAAAATTATCAGTCATTTAATACCATCAATGGCTTTCCTTCAGCGGGGATGGGTATTTCATTGTCTTCAGGAGCTAATGCATTAGCAACTTCGGCATTGATCAAACAAGAAGTCAGCCGTTTGTCCTCTAAACTTCCTGAAGGCTATCAAATTGTTTATCCACGTGATAACACGCCTTTTGTGCAAGAGTCGATTAAGGAAGTGGTCAAAACACTGTTTGAAGCAGTGCTTTTGGTGATTGTGGTCATGTTTGTCTTTTTGCAAAATTGGCGTGCAACGCTGATTCCGACCATCACAGTACCTGTTGTAATTTTAGGCACGCTGGCCATTCTGTATGTGCTCGGGATGAGTATCAACACCTTAACCTTATTTGCATTGGTCTTAGCCATTGGGCTTTTGGTGGATGATGCGATTGTGGTGGTGGAAAACGTTGAACGGCTGATGCATGAACAGCAGATGAGTGCTCAACAAGCTTCGATTGCATCAATGCAGGAAATCAGTGGGGCATTGATTGGGATTACGTTGGTGTTAACCGCAGTGTTTATTCCCATGGCATTTTTCGGTGGTTCGACAGGAGTGATCTACCGTCAGTTTTCAATGACCTTAGTTGCTGCCATGGCGCTATCGCTGCTGGTTGCACTGATTCTGACACCTGCACTATGTGCCTTAATTTTAAAACCCAATGATAAATCGGCACGATGGGCAACTTGGTTTAATCTGAAGTTAGATCAGCTAAAGCAGCGTTATTTAAAACTGAGTACGCAGACCATTCAGCACAGTAAAATCATGCTGGTGGTTTTTGTAGCGTTAATTGCCGTCTTTGCATTGTTTTATCGGGCATTACCGACCAGTTTTATTCCCAGTGAAGATCAGGGTATTTTAAGTGTTCAGTTTAAACTGGCCGATGGTGCACCAATGAGTCAAAGCCGTGTGGTGGGAGAAGAAATTCGCCAATACTTTTTAGATAAAGAGCAGGCCAATATCGATTTAGTGATGATCCGCTATGGGCGTAATTTTTCAGGAACAGGACAAAATTTAGGTCAAGGTTTTATTGCGCTGAAACATTGGGATGAACGTAAGGGGAAAGAGAACTCTGCACAGGTGATTCGAGAACGGGCAATTGCTCATTTTAGGTCACATCGAAATGCGCAAATTAATGTAAATATGCCGTCCTCAGTCAGTGGCTTAGGACAAACCGACGGCATGGAGTTTTGGATACGTGATATCAATGGCGAAGGTCGTGCCTATTTAGAAGCACAGTTTAAAACTTTGCAGGAAGCATCCAAGCAGTACTCTAGTTTTAGCAATTTAGATAAACGTTCTAACCCAGATAAAGCCGAGCTCAAAGTGGATGTAAACCAAAAACAAGCTTTGGCCAATGGACTGAGTCAGACCGCCATTAATAGCACCTTATCCAGTGCTTGGGGAGGAAGTTATATCAATGACTTTATTGACCGTGGTCGGATTAAACGGGTAATCATGCAAGGGGATGCCGAGTTTCGTTCAAAACCTGATGATCTTCAAGCATGGACCGTACGTAATGATCTGAACCAAATGATTCCTTTTACAAATTTTGCTCAAGTATCTTGGAGTGGAGGCCCTGAGGTAGTGAATCGCTTTATGGGCTATACCGCACTAGAAATGGAGGCGGATACAGTACAAAATGTTAGTTCTGGACAAGCCATGCAAGACGTACAAAACATGGTACGAGGGCATGATGGTATTGATCTAGCATGGAGCGGGTTATCGTTCGAGGAAAACAAGTCCAATAACCAAGCATTGCTGCTGTATTTGGTCTCCATAGGCTTTATCTTTTTATGCCTTGCTGCACTTTATGAAAGTTGGAGTATTCCAACAGCCGTCATGAGTGCGATTCCACTCGGTATCGGTGGCAATATTCTGTTCAGTTATTTGACGGGTTTTCCGAATGATATTTACTTTCAAATTGCCTTGCTGACCACGATTGGTTTGTCCTGTAAAAATGCGATTTTAATTGTGGAATTTGCTTCATTGGCGCAGCAAAAAGGCCAGACCGCAATTGAAGCAGCGTTGGAAGGAGCAAGCTTACGGTTACGCCCGATTTTAATGACGTCTTTGGCTTTTGGCGCGGGTGTCACACCTCTGGTCTTTGCCTTTGGGGCAGGGGCAGCAAGTCGTCAGGAAATTGGGGTGAGTGTACTCGGTGGCGTGATTTTTGGCACAGTATTGGTGTTGCTGTTTATTCCTTTAATGTATGTCTTGGTTCGCCGTGTGTTTCATGGACGAACACCTCAGGACAAAGTCTAAGATCGAATCTGAATCATTCGTGTGCAGTATGAATAAGCAAAGCGAATCTTTAAGCCATGTAGGCCGAAAGGCCTGACATTTAAAGATCCTTTGCTATACTCGGACAGATAAAGAAAAACAATATTTGAGTGGTGTATGCCAAATCCGTCATTTTCACAGCAAGATTTCCAAGAGCAATTAAATCAGCCCGATAACCATGCTTTTATCCAAAGTTTGAAACAGTACAGCACTGCGGATTTGGCTGATATTTTAATGGGCCTGCCTATAAATGATCAAATTCGGCTATTGGAACAATTACCCCAAGCCAGTTATGTCTTTGAGTTTTTAGCATTAACCGAGCAGCAGCAGCTAGCAGCGCAATTGCCTCAGGCTTTGCTGGTGAAGCTACTGGCTCATATGCATTCGGATGACCGTACTGATTTATTTCAAAGCTTGGCACAAGAGGTTCAAGGTCAGATTTTTCCGCAGCTAGATGCGCATGTTCAAGCCCAGCTGAATGATTTAATGCACTATCCAGCTGAGTCTGCGGGTGCAATTATGAGCACTGAAGTCATTACGGTACATGCCGAAATGACCATGCAACAGTCGATTCAACATATACGACAGCATGCAGCGGAAAGTGAAACTTTATATCTCATCTATGTGACCGATGCCTCGCGTTATTTACACGGGGTGATTTCGCTGCGGCAAATTATTCAGTCTCCGCCTGAGCAATTGATTGGACAGGTTATGACCAGTCATGTCATTACGGGTTTAGTCAGTGAGGATCAGGAAAGTATTGCACAGAAACTGGCTCATTATGATTTTATGGCTTTGCCCATTGTCGATGAGCAGCAGCGTCTATTGGGGATTGTGACTTATGACGATGCAATGGATGTGGTGCAACAAGAAACCACAGAAGATATTCTAAAAAGTAGTGCGGTTGCGGCCAGTCCGCAGATGAGTATTAAAACGGCTCCAATCCTATTACTGTATCAGAAGCGGGTGTTTTGGTTGGTGTTTCTGGTTTTTGGTAGTTTACTCTCGGGACTAGGAATTGCACACTTTGAAGACTTGATTGCGGCACATATCGTTTTGGTATTTTTCCTTCCTTTACTGGTGGGAAGTGGGGGAAATGCGGGGTCACAGTCCGCCACTTTAATGGTACGTGCACTGGCAACTGGCGACGTACATTTTAAAGACTGGTTTTATTTGCTAGGGCGTGAAAGTCTGGTTGCGCTGTGTCTAGGCGGAACTATGGCAACAGCTGTTTCCATTTTGGGCTATTTCCGTGGGGATATTCTGGTCGCTGTAGTATTGGCACTGAGTATGATGGGCATTGTGTTGATGGGTTGTTTGATTGGTATGAGTCTGCCGTTTATCTTAAACCGCATGAAACTCGACCCCGCCAGTGCATCCGCACCTTTGGTCACCTCAATTTGTGATGCGTCAGGCGTGGTGGTATATCTGCTGATTGCATCGCAAATTCTGACCTTGTCTTAAGCTTATAAGCTATTGTTTCAGCACAAAGTTAGCACAGAAAAAAGTCATGAAAAGCAGCATAATTCAGTGGTTTTATGATGTTAATGTGGTTGAAATGATGGAGGTCAGTAACAACATGCCTGAACCCTTAGAACAAAAAAAAATGAGCCAGCAAGATGTCATTCGTTTAGAGCGTGATTTGGCCAAATATGCCAATATGATGGATTCTGTGGTGCGTATCCCGTTCACCAAGCAGGGGGTCGGTGCAGATGCTGCGTTGAGTACTGTTCCGATTGCTGGGGATATCGCAGGTTTTGCCCTAACGTGTTATGCCATTTATAAAGCCAAGCAAATTGGTGTACCGCAAGAGAAATTGAGTCCAGTATTGAAGCTGGCTATGATTGATGCCGTCGTCGGTTTTATCCCTGTTCTAGGGACACTGTTTGATATTTTTATACGTCCGAGTCGTAAAGCACTGGATGTGGTTCATGACCATATTCGGGAAGAATACCAAATCCATTCAGAGCATCATGTGACTCATCCTTTTCTCCATGAAAAATTGGAAAAGAAACAGCAACAGTCCGCATTTTGGCGAAACCCAGTAGTGGCATGGCTTTGGCTACACATCCCCGATTTGTTTGGCCTGATCTTTTTGGTGTGTTTTATGGGCTTATTGTGGTGGGGTGGTAGTGTGATGTGGCATTGGTTACAGGGACTAAACTTAGGATAGCCACTCATGAAATTTGAAGGTCAGATTACGGCAAATTTGCCATCGATTGATTTAGCGCGCACCGCTTCATTTTACCAAGGCTTGGGCTTTAATCTGGTTTATCAGTCCGCAGAGTGGATGATTCTGCGTTTGGGCGAAATGACACTGGAATTTTTCCATCATCCGCATTTAGACCCAAATAGTTCATGGCATAGTGCCTGTATTCGCGTAGCGGAGATTCAACCCTATTATGAATACTGGTCTAAAGTGAATTGGTCGTTGTGGGAAAGAGCTCGTATGACCGATATTCAGGATTTTGACGAGATCCGCCAGTTTTGCATCATTGACCCAAATGGCAGTTTATTACGCTGTATCCAAGTGACGATTGAATAAAAATGTTCTGTTATGCCGAGTCACAAAAAAGCCTCCAAGTGGAGGCTTTTTAAAATCTTGTGAACGAATTATTTATGGACAATCGAGCTGTTGTAAAGCAGCAACACGTTGTTCAATCGTCGGGTGGGTTTGGAACAATGCGGCTAAACTAAAGCCTTGTTCTTGACCTGCCGCGATTGCAAATGCTTTCATTTCTTTAGGCATCGCATCTGGAAGTTGTGACTCCGCTTGTAAGCGTAACAAGGCTGAAATCATTGCTTGTTTGCCTGCAAGACGCGCGCCTGCTTCATCTGCACGATATTCGCGGTAGCGGGAGAACCACATCACGATTGCAGAAGCTAAAATACCAAAGACAATATCAAGTACGATGGTAATGGCAAAATAAGCTAAACCTGGTGCTTCACCGTCTTCACGACCAAAAACATTACGGTCAATAAAATCACCTGCGACACGTGCAAAGAACATCACAAAGGCGTTCACTACACCTTGAACGAGCGCCAAAGTCACCATGTCACCATTGGCGACGTGACCAATTTCGTGAGCCAAAACTGCACGAAGCTCGTCTTTATTCATACGCTCAAGTAAGCCGGTAGAAACTGCAACTAATGCATCGTTCTTGTTCCAACCTGTAGCAAAAGCATTAGATTGGTAAGACGGGAAAATACCGACTTCTGGCATTTTAATACCAGAACGTTGCGCCAATTGAGCGACTTCTTGTAACAACCATGCTTCAGCTTGGTTGCGCGGGGCATTTGGGTCAATTAACTCTGTACCAGTTGTTTTTTTCGCCATCCATTTTGACATGAATAGAGAAATCATTGAGCCAACCATACCAAAGACAAAACAGATAACCAGTAGGTTACCTAGATTTAAGCCACCCGCGCCATGGTAACTACCGACACCGAAGAGTGACAAGATAATGCCAGCTACAACCAGTACCGCGAGGTTGGTTAGCAAGAACAAACCAATCCGCATCATTGAGAAAATCCTCTTATAATAAAAAAATAATCTGATTTATAAATCGAAAATCATTGATCTCAATATGAGGTGAAACTCTTCAAAATTCAAGAAAAAATAATAAAACTGCTATAAAAATTATTCTGAAATTTGAATGCGGGCAGAGGCGGTTGCATTGGCTGTGGCATAGGAACCCGGCGCATCAGTAAAACTGCCATCGGCTGCGAGGATAATTTGACGTGAAGGTGCGCTACGACTCACACTGAGTTGCGTGCTTGGAGAAGAGTCTGCATCGTAATGTGCAGATTGTGCAATGACTTGAGCATTGGCCGGTGTGCTATTTGAGCCTGGAGAAATGTTGATCCCCCCTGCATATAAATTGCTATAACGGCTACTCACCCGGCGAACATAGTCTTGAGTTTCACGGAAGGGTGGAATACCGCCGTACTTTTGTACATTGCCTTCGCCAGCATTGTAGCCTGCAAGCGCAAGACTGGTGTTGCCGTTAAAGCGTTTCATCAGCCAAGCCAAATACTTGGCACCTGCATTTATGTTCTGCTGTGGATCATATGCATTAGAGACATTAAAGCGCCGTGCTGTCGCAGGCATGAGTTGCATAAGCCCCTGAGCCCCAACAGGTGAGCGTGCGTTGACATTAAAGCCTGATTCGGTATGCATAACCGCTTTAATTAAGCCTTCAGAAACGCCATGGGTTTGAGCCGCTTGGCGAATAATGTGGTCAAAAGCATTTTTGTTACGACTATAACTGGGCAACACGGAAGATTCAGAAGCCCCCCAGTTACTATAACTATGGATATTACTGTCTGGATAATAAGTTTTCTTTTCGACTTTTAAGTTGCTATAACGACTTTGTTTATTGGTTAACAAGGTCGTTCCGTTGGAATCTCTCAATTGGTAGATGGTTTGACCCGCGTGACAATCTAGTGCCATGAACGAAATCGTCATACACCCCAAAACGTAAAAACGACTCAAAAGCAGCTTATTTTTCATTATCTATTATTAATCGTAAAAAAATCGATTTCAGTGACTAGAAATGAGTTTAGCAAAAAAAGAACCGTCTGAAACTATTTTAAGTTCAAAAATCCATGTCTTTGTAAAAATCAAGTCAAATTGTTGAGCAAGTAATCAAAAAAAATAATTAATTTATTTTTAATGAGGATTGCTTGACTGGGTTAAGTTATTGAAATTTAATAGTAAATAAATTGATCAAAAAATGATCAATTTAAATAGAAGCCTTAAAGAGTGGGGGGAACACCCTGTCAAGTCGATTAGAATCCACAAAGTTATCCCCAGCTTTTGTGGAAAAATGTGGAAAAGTCCAAAACATAAGCAGTTCAGCTAAAATATGAACGCAATCGTTCAAAGTTAAACCGATTTCAATACATGAATATGACAGCAATGACAATTCATGAGAATTTACATTCTTTAGGTGCGAGATGGCTGTGAATCGGATAAAATTGCGCGGTATTTTTTTTTAGGTTTAACTCGTCTATGTTCTCGCCAGTTGAGTCCAATCAGGGATTTAATTTTAAACCAGAACTACCCACTAGCTCTGCGTATTATCGTTTGTTGAAAAAGTTACGCCGTCAGGTGGGTCATGCTATTCGCGATTTTAAAATGATTGAAGAAGGCGATAAAGTGATGGTCTGCATTTCCGGTGGTAAGGACAGTTATACCTTGCTCGATATTATGTTGCAGTTTAAACGCATTGCACCGATCAATTTTGATGTGGTGGCTGTGAATTTGGACCAGAAGCAACCCGGCTTCCCTGAGGACGTATTACCACGTTATTTAGAAGAGAATAATATTCCCTACTATATCTTAGAAAAAGACACCTACAGCATCACCAAACGTTTAACGCCTGAAGGCAAAACTTACTGTGCAGTTTGTTCACGCTTACGCCGTGGCTCTTTATACGGCTTTGCGCAAGAAATTGGCGCGACCAAAGTGGCGTTGGGCCATCACCGTGATGATATCTTGGCGACTTTCTTCTTGAACTTATTTCATGGCGGCAGCTTAAAGGCGATGCCTCCTAAATTGTTATCGTCAGATAAAAAGAACATCTTGATTCGCCCACTGGCTTATGTGGAAGAAAAAGACATCATTAAATATGCGGAAATGCGTCAGTTCCCGATTATTCCGTGTAACTTGTGTGGTTCTCAGGAAAATCTGCAACGTGCCATGTTAAATGACATGTTGCGTGAGTGGGATAAAGCACATCCAAAGCGTCTACACAGTATTTTTGGTGCCTTGCAAAATGTGTCACCATCGCAGCTGGCGGATCGTGAGCTATTCGACTTTGAAGCGTTAGATAGCGAACGTGAATTCGACTTTAAAGGTGAAAGTTGTTCAACAGAAGATGAACTGGAGAACAAACGTATTAACATGGTTAATCTTGGCTTTGCAGCAGACTAATTTTGTCAGTTAGGCCAATGCAAAACACCAATCAATGATTGGTGTTTTTTTTATGTGGATGATTTTGATAAACTTTGTATAAGAAATATAAAATATGAACGGTACGTACAAAAAACTTTAGGCACATGTAGGATATACATGCTATAACAATCTGCGAGCGTATTTAGCTTCACAATGATGCCGTCTGGATAGGCAGCACACAACGAACAAAGAATTGAGGAAACATCATGCCTGCTTTTTTAACTGATGATTGGTTTTCAACTGTAGAAACATTAACTGCTCAAGCGGGGAATTTGAACCTGCCGCCAGCACTTGCGAATCTTGCAATTAACTTAGTTGTTGCTGACAATGCGGGTAATACCGAATTATCTTTAGATGGTGGCGCAATTAAAAAAGGCTTGTCTTCAAACGCGAAAACAACCTTGAACATGGATGCTGAAACACTACGTAAAGTGTTCCTTGAGTTTGATATGGCTGCAGCAATGCAAGCGTTCATGACGGGTAAAATAAAAGTTCAAGGCGATATGTCACAGTTGATGGCATTGCAAACAGCGAAACCAAGCCAAGAGCAAAAAGATTTATTTAAGAAAGTGCTTGAGCAAACAGCTTAAGTGTTCTGAAATAAAAAAAAGCTTACCTTTATAGGTAAGCTTTTTTTTATGCCGATAGAGATGATCTTTTAGATATTGACCAGCTGCGGCGTGGTTTTAATGTGCTCAAGATAAGCACGGATACGTGTCACATACTGTAGTGCTTGACGGTAACGGCCATTCTTCGCTTGGTTCTGTTGTAAGTAAGCATACAAATTGAGCCAGTTATTTGGGTCTTGACCTTGTGCCTGAATGCGTTTTTGAATCTGATTCACCGCACCCGGTCCCATATTGTACGCAACCAGTGCATACCAGTTCCGGTCAGGAAAGGGGATATCATCATAGCGACTCAGCATTTGGTCGTAGTACTTGGCACCACCTTGAATGCTTTGCGCTGGATCGGTACGGTTACTCACACCCATGGCTTTGGCTGTGCTATTGGTCAACATCATCAAACCACGAACACCCGTGGGAGAAACAGAGTTCGGTTTAAGATAAGACTCTTGATAACCAATCGCTGCCAATAAGTGCCAATCTAAATCGTACTTTTGCGCTGTGCTTTTAAAACTGGCCTTATAGATTGGCATACGCTGACGCAAATCGCGTTGAATCGTATTCCAGTTTTCAGGCTTCACGACATTACGGTTGTAAAAAGAGGCCAATTGACCAATTGAACCAGATTGTTTACCACGGCAGACAAATCCGCTCGCCGTTTGCGTTAATGGATCATTCGCATGTTTAAACACCCAGTTCAGTTCAGTATTGAGGCCATTTTTACGTAAAACGTTTAAATCACCACAAGTTGCAGAAAAGGTTGCGAGACTTTTTTGTTCAATCGTTTGAACACTTGCCGTCGTCATTGCAAAATTTGCTTTGCCCTGTGCTACCCATTTCAGTGCTGTAGCGTTATCGGGGACGGTTTTGAAGTCTAGCTTTACATTTAAGCTGTCTGCATAGTTACGTGCAAGGTCATAACCAAAACCATGCAAATGCTGACCATCTTTAAAAACGGTCGTTGGGTTTTCCACTGAAACGACAGTCAATTTATTATGATTGACGACGTTATCATACTGGTAGGTCTTACTTGCATTAATACTATGAAATGGAATTAACAAAGTACTTAAAGCAAGGGCTTTCAACGGGAGAGAGAAAGTTAATGAATTAAGGCAAAGCCTCGATCCAGAAGTTGAACTACTGTGCATGTTGTCTCCGCTACAAGTAATTTATGCCCTAGAACGCAAAGGCAAAAACATGCCTTAAAACGAGTTCAAGTTGTCTAAATTCAATAAGAGGTTGGGCATTCATGACGTCATTCAAAATGACATGGGATTAAGAAGATTATGTAGAAAAACTACATAGATTAAAAAATAGGCAACTAATTTAAGATGTGCGCATAATATATAGCAATTTTAAAAGTGTCAAATTTTGTGCAGTATTTTTTAGAAAAATGTAACATAACGATTTAATTTAATTCAGGAATTTATTTTATAAACTTCTGTTGTGGAGAAATAAGGGATAAAATAATCCTTTGTTGTAAATCAATAAGCAGATTTAGACGGCATTCATCATGAAATCAAACTTAATTACACGTGCAGGTCACGACAAATTGGTGGCGGAATTAAAGCAGCTTTGGCATGAAGAACGCCCTGAAATTACCAAGAAAGTAAACTGGGCGGCGAGCCTTGGTGATCGTAGTGAAAACGCGGATTATCAGTACAACAAACAGATCTTACGTAAGATTGATCGACGGGTTCGCTACTTGGGAAAACGCCTCGAAGAACTTCGTATTATCGACTTTTCTGAAGAGCAGGCTGGCAAGATTTATTTTGGCGCTTGGGTCGAAATTGAAAATGACGCAGGGGAACAAAAAACCTTACGCATCGTCGGAGTAGATGAAATTTATGATCATCACCCGCAGCACATCTCTATCGACTCGCCGATGGCACGTGCTTTACTGTCCAAACAAGTCGATGATGAAATTGAAGTGTTGACGCCAACTGGAAAAAAACACTGGTATGTTAATTCAATTCGTTATGACAGACCTGAAAGTTCAGAGAACTAAAAGATTTTGTTTTAATTTTAGCCACTTGGTGTGATTTTTGAAGAAAAGTATTTGCCAAGTAGATTGAATGTTTATATGATGTCGCCCATGGAAGCGTGGCAGAGCGGTTTAATGCACCGGTCTTGAAAACCGACGAGGGTGTGAGTCCTCCGTGAGTTCGAATCTCACCGCTTCCGCCAAATTCAAAAAACCCTGACTAAGTCGGGGTTTTTTTATGCCTTTTTTAAATTAATTTCTAAAAGATGCCAGAGTTATCGCTCATTTTTCCGGGATATGCAGGCTGTAAAGTTAATATCTTATTGAGATTGAACATTTTTTAGCTGAATAGTGGCTTTTTGAAGGCCGTGAGATGAAAAATATTTGCCAAAAAATATTTTTATTTATATGATAGCGCCCATGGAAGCGTGGCAGAGCGGTTTAATGCACCGGTCTTGAAAACCGACGAGGGTGTGAGTCCTCCGTGAGTTCGAATCTCACCGCTTCCGCCAAATTATTTTTAAATACAAATTAAAACGAATCATTAATCGATAACCCAAGTTTAAGTTGGGCCATTACGTCAAGTAGTGTGGGGAACACCACATAAATCGGCAGTGATCAAATTCTAAAAAAAGCAGTCAGACCTTTTCTTGCTGCTTTTTTTATTTAAGGTATTGAAGTCTTCTTTTATAGTATTCAGCTATAGCTTGAGTTGTCCAACTCGATCCTTTTTTAGATTCACTATTCGTTTCAGACAAGCAATTATAGAGACTATGCAGTTGTACTGTGTAGCAGTCATTTTTGTAGATCAGTTTTTTAATTTCATCTGAGCGGTTTTGAGCACGCGTTGTTCAGCCTATATAGCAACTCATTGTATATAAGTTGGAACTACATATGCTGTGTAAAAGTATAGAGCGATTGTTCTGTTTCGCTTTTTATCCACCGCCATTGTAATGGGGTGATTGAAGGGTATTCTCCCGTATTTGATTCATCTGATATTTCCTCCATTAAATAAGCAAAGGTGACTTGTATATTTTTACAGATTCTATAGATTAGGTAGATCGGTCTACTTAGTTGAGTGTGATGAATACCAAAACTGCGAAACAGAAAATTTTAGATGCAGCCGCGATTTTGTTTTATAACGATGGCATCACCAGTACAGGGATTAATAGCATTACCGATAAGGCCAAAGTTGCTAAAATGTCCTTATATAATAATTTCGCGACTAAGGCTGACTTGATCACTTCTTATATAGAAGCACGGCATCAAGAGTGGTTAGATTTGTATGCGCTTCGAAACCAACAAGCCCATACCCCTATTGATAAAATTGTCGCGGTTTTTGAAGCCTATCAAGACCATGCCGAGTTTGCCTATGAAAAAGGCTTTCGGGGCTGTGGTTTGTTGAATGCTGCTGCTGAGTTCCCAGCGCACAGCGCCGAGCGCTTGGCTGTGAAAGCGCACAAGGATGAAATTGAAAACATTATCTCTACACAGCTTGCCCTTATCATTTCGGACGCAGACAAGGTCAAACAAATGGCTTTGTTGTTGTCTTTTATTCTAGAGGGATCGATTGCGCGAGCAGGCTTGGAAAGCTCGAGTGAAAAAGTACAAGCTGCAACAGCGATGGTGAAAATACTTTTAACACAGGAAATCAGTACGTGAATCAGTCTGTTTCTGCGGTACCGAATTATGGTTTTATCACGGTGCTGTTCGCTGCTTTTCTATGGGGAACGACGGGCACAGTGGCATCTTTTGCACCTAATTTGAGTCCTTTGGCTATTGGCGCTGCTGCGATGGGTGGTGGTGGACTGTTACAGGCACTTTTGGCGCGAAAAAGTATTATCTACCATCTGGTACATGTCAAAGCCAATGTTGTGATGCTCGGTGTAGGCGTAATTGCGGTTTTTATTTATCCTTTGGCCTTTTATTCATCGATGCACTATGCAGGCATCACCATTGGTACGGTCGTGTCGATTGGTACGGCGCCTTTATTTACCGCACTTTTAGAAAGGGTATTTGATCGAAAAGAACTTTCGATGACATGGCTGATGAGTTTTGTATTGGGGGTGACGGGCGTTGCGCTACTTTCTCTCGGGGAATCACATGCTGTAGCAACCATGGAGCATTTGTCCCAAAATCGACCAATGTTGGGTATTGCTTTAGGGGCGGTTGCGGGATTGACCTATGCTTTATATTCTTGGGCGGCAAAACGAATGATTGACCAAGGAATGGATGCAAAAGCGTCTATGGGGCTCATCTTCGGACTTGGTTCTTTATTATTACTTCCGACTTTATGGATAACGGGTTCAAACTTGTTTGAAGAAAACATCAACCTTTATGTCGTAGGTTATATGATGTTGATCCCCATGTTTTTAGGCTATGTTTTATTTGGATATGGCTTAAAAACCGTGCCTGCCAGTAAAGCTATTACTTTGACCTTGTTTGAGCCTTTGATTGCCGCTGTATTTGCAATCCTGTTGGTGGGAGAACAACTTGCACCAATCGGCTGGATTGGGATGGTTTTAATTTCAATCTGCTTAGCATTGCAGACTAAAGCAAAGTAAATTTTTTGCTTCAGACATTCGTTGGCGCATAAAGCATAATTGCTGGGTGTCGGGAAATCTGATGCCTAGTTGGACTAAGCATCAATCTTGTTTCAGTGAAATTGGCTATACACCTTAAATCCTTAGAGGTATTTAAGAATGCGAATGTGTTTGTTTTTATGTTTAAAGGCTGAGAATTTCAACATCAACGGATAGAAAGCCACAGTTAAAATAATCGAAATGAGCCAGAGGGTGGAGACATGATCGACGCCGAAGTATTCGCCATGGGTCGTGCCAAACAGTGCGACTGCAATGAGATAGAGGGCTTTCAGCACATATAAGTGTACGATATAGAAAAACATCGGCACGGAACCAAAGACAATCAAGGGCTTGATCCAAGGTTTACTTTCAACCTTTTGAAGTAACACTAACAGGATTAAACCTAGTCCGACATTCCACAAAATAAACAGCAGCGATGGCGGATACTTGGTCAGATTTAAAAAACTCATAACGGTTTCAGTGCTGGTCGGCATGACTGACCATGCTTGGTCGCCATAGAGATTGATCATTCTTAAAACGATAAATAAACTGATACTGGCAAGCCCGAAGCCTAACAAGATTTGATTTCTTTTCGCGACATCATGTGTACTGTTAAATACAGTATGACCGATGCAATAGCCGAGGGTAATCACCCCAATCCAAGGCAGTACTGGGTAGGAGGTTCTAAAGCGAATCAGATCTCCAAATTCGATCCAACCACGTTCATGCAAAATAAACCACAGATTTTGCAGGATAGGTATTTGTGAAAATGACACTTGATCCAGTGCATTATGTCCAAAAATAATGCTGAGACTGATCACCCAGAGCCATTTTTGCGATAGCCCAATCAAGCCTGCTAAAACCACCATACTGAGACCAATGGCCCAAATCACTTGTAAATAGATGACATCGGGCGGGAACTGTCCAGTCCAAGCGAAATTGATAATGATCAGTTCGAGAAAAATTAGAAATAGACCGCGCTTGAGTAAAAATTCACGGGTCATTTGAACACTGTTGTTTTTTGCTTGGTAAAGATAAGCCGATAAGCCTGTTAAAACCACAAAAACAGGGGCACATAAGTGAGCCAAGATCCGGCTAAAGAAAAGGGATTCTTCGGTTCCTGGAATCAGCATCGGGTCGGGGACTTGCTGGTGCAGATAAAAAGTTTCTCTGACATGGTCGACCATCATAATCAGAATAACCAATCCTCTGAGGGCGTCAATCGCTTGTAAACGTTGTGAAGGTGTAGACATAAGATGAATTAAAAACTAATGTTATGGTATAATGTAACATCTATTTCAATCATTTATATCTAAAATTTAATCAGTAAAATTTATATGCAATCCAATGGTTCGAGATGAAGTATCGAAAAGATGCATTATTTTATAGACGACTGGTCTATTATTAATTTATAGTGTGGATATGAAACGATCAGATAAAAGTGAAGCAACACGACTACACATTTTAAATAGCAGTTTTCAACTGGTGTTACATAAAGGTTTTGTCGGAGTGGGCTTACAGGAAATTCTAAAGAATTGTGATGTACCAAAAGGTTCATTCTATTATTACTTTGCTTCGAAAGAGGCTTTCGGCTGTGCGCTACTTCAGCAGTATCTAGCCGACTATAAGGTCAAAATCGATCAGCTGATACAGCAAGAACAGCGAAGCGCCTATGCAAGCCTCGTGGCACTTTGGCAAGCATGGATTGATAACCCATCACATATTGAAAGTGATGTTGAACATCATAGCGATGGGGGATGGGCGGAGAATTGTTTGATCGTCAAATTGGCAGCAGAAGTCTCAGATTTGTCTGAAGATATGCGTCAGATTTTGAACTTCGGGGTGCGTAAGTTAACAGAACGTATTTCGGGTCTAATCCAAGCAGGGCAGCAAGACGGTTCAATTCCAGCGCATATTGACGCTGAAAAAATGGCACAGACGATGTATCAACTGTGGTTGGGGGCAGCTTTATTGGCAAGACTGGCCCGAAATAAGCAGCCCCTTTACCTTGCTTTGGAAACCACCCAACAACTATTACAACCGATAAAGGAATAGCAAATGCAAAGTATTATTCATCACCATTTTGGTGAACCTGTTGAAGTCTTGGAAGCTGCGGATATGCCGCAACCTGAACCGAAAGCGGGTGAAGTGCGTATTAAAATGATTCTATCGCCAATGCATAACCATGATGTGTGGACAGTGCGTGGCAGTTATGGTTATAAACCGACACTGCCTGCAATTGGTGGCAGTGAAGCTGTGGGTGTAATTGATGCGCTTGGTGAGGGTGTACAAGGCATATCGGTAGGGCAGCGTGTAGCGGTTGCAGGAATTCATGGCAGTTGGGCTGAGTATTTTATTGCACCAGCGCATGGTGTCGTGCCTTTAACTGATGCGATTGATGATGAAACGGCAGCTCAGTTGATTGGGATGCCGATCAGTGCACTGATGCTTTTAGATTTTATCGACTTGCCAGCAGATTCTTGGTTGATTCAGAACACTGCCAATGGTGCAGTGGGTAAAACCGTGGCAATGATTGCAAAAGCGCGTGGTCAAAAGGTCATTCATTTGGTTCGCCGTACTGAGGCTGTAGCTGAAATGCAGGCTTTAGGCATTCAAAATGTGGTGGCAACAGACCAAGCCGATTGGAAAGAACAAGTCAAAGCGATTCATGCAGATCAGCCATTGATTGCGGGTGTAGACTCCATTGGTGGTCAGGCCAGTGGTGAAATGTTGGCTTTACTGAGTGAAAATAGTCTATTGGTTTCATTTGGTAGCATGACGGGTGAGACCATGCAGATTTCTTCGGGAGATCTGATTTTTAAACAAGCTACAGTTAAAGGTTTTTGGGCGAGTGTGGTGAATAAGCAATTATCTGCTGAACGCAAAAAGGCGTTAATTGTGGAGTTATTGACGCTTGCTGCACAGAAAAAATTACTGCTGCCTGTTGAAGGTATCTTCAGCTTTGCACAAATTAAAGATGCTGCACTGAAAGCGACGCAAGGCGCACGTCAGGGTAAAGTACTTTTGAAACCTTAACTGTTTTCGACCTAGATCAGCTGTGAAGCTGATCTAGCATCATTCATCAAAAATAAGGATAAAGCGTATGATGGGACAAATTTTGATTGCTTTAATTGCACTGTTGCATGTGTATATTTTAGTTTTAGAGATGTTTTTATGGGATAAGCCCTATGGTTTAAAAGCCTTTGGCAATACGCCTGAAAAAGCACAGCTGACCAAAGTCATGGCGAAAAATCAAGGCTTATATAATGGTTTCTTGGCTGCAGGTCTATTTTGGGCGCTATGTGCACCTGAAACTTACGCACTACCACTGGCCAATTTCTTTTTAGGCTGCGTTTTGGTTGCTGGTATTTATGGTGGCCTGACCGCCAGTAAGAAAATTATCTACATTCAAGCCTTACCTGCTGCTGTAGCATTACTTGCGGTGAATTTTCTCTAAGCCAAGGGAAAAAAGCTGCTTGAGTTTTGTATTAAAAAGCCAACGTCTAGACGCTGGCTTTTTAATATGAGTGATGACTTATTTGCCTTCAGGCAAATCAAACCAAATCACTTGTGCATCTTCCACAGCTTTAACATTGCTTGCTTCTAAGAAAGCAATTGCGTCACCTGCATGAAGAGTATGTTCTGCAATTTGGATTGAGCCTGAAATTACATGCACATAGTTAATATGCTGTGTAGCTTTAACTTCTAGCATTTGATCTTTTTCAATCACAGCTGTTTTGACTTCGGCATTTTGACGAATATGCATTGCAGCATTGTCATTTGGGCCACAAATCGCATGCCATTGATTTGGCTGCTCATGCGGATCAAGACGAATCTGTTGATAGTTTGGCGCTGCATCTCTTTGATTTGGGGTAATCCAAATTTGTAGCAAATGTACTGGCTCATCACCCTGATTCATTTCGCTGTGCTGCACACCCGTACCTGCACTCATCAGTTGCCATTCACCTGCTGAAATACCACCATGGTTGCCCATGCTGTCTTTATGGGTGATGGTGCCTTTGAGTACACAGGTTAAGATTTCCATATTGTCATGGGGGTGTTGCCCAAAACCTTGATGACCCGCGATCACGTCGTCATTGATGACACGTAAAGCACTTACGCCCATATATTTAGGGTTATACCAACTACCAAAAGAAAAGCTATGTTTCGACTCTAGCCAGCCGATATTGACATGACCACGGTCTTGACTGCGATGAATGAAAGCATCCATTTTGAACTCCAATCTTATTTTTAATCTATGGAGTAATTTTAGCGTTTTATATTTATCGCTAAAATAGTGAATTTGCAATGTTGCGTTTCAATATTGGAATGATTAAACACAACATTGCAGCCTTAGTTTAAATCACAATACCGTACGCGGAAATCTTTCCAGACGTAGTTTTTGCCTTGCGCATATTCAGCTAAAAATTGTTGATGTAGATTCGGCTGCTGTTGCATCCAGTCATTGCCCCATTTCACACCGAGTGGAGCCGCTTTGTCCTTAAAAACAAAATAGTCATCAAGGCAAGTACTGCTTTCAACGGAGAGTGGTACATCTTGATCATCGAGATAATTTTCATAATTAATCGAGTTCGGTGAATTCTTTAAGAACACTTTGTCACTGGCGGTGAGCAGAATTTTTTGTTCAAAGTGCTTCAATTGACCTTGTTTGTATTCATAACGGGTTTCAATGTTATAAGGATGCACGGTTTGGTAGTCGCCCGGGGACTTGGTGCTGTATTCAAGTATTGCATGATTATAATCTGATAAGTCTTCATCCCATTTGGGGCCAAAACTCATTCCATCTTCAATGATTGGAGCCACAAATTGCACGCGGTGGAGCTGTTTGCCCTTCGTGTCGATTTCAATAATTTCATAGCTGTATCGGTAGCGATTGTTGGCATAGGTGGCGTTCATGGCCGCATTGGCTTTTAACTCTGTAGGAGTATAGGCATAGCGAGTACGAAAAATCAGTGCGAGATGCTTCGCGACGGGCATAATCGAAAACAACTCATGATTTTTGACTGTATTGTCGAGTTGAGGCTGTAGGGTGATTTTTTCTCGATTTTCAGCATAAGCCTCGCCTATTGAAAAAACTGCCGAGTGGGGCTGGTTTAAATAAAGTAGTTTAGGCTTTGCTCCTGTTCGAATCGCGTAATAGTGAATCGGAGATTTACCTGCGATGACGTAATAGCGTGCATTCAAAAGAGGCTCTCTGAGACTGTCTTCCTCTGGAATGTATTGGGGATGGCGGATTTTTTCATGATCATTCAGACTGTCAAATGGATAGTCAGATTCCACCGCATAAGCAGAAGCATCCACG
Source organism: Acinetobacter sp. SwsAc2 (assembly GCF_013391465.1). Classification (NCBI taxonomy): domain Bacteria; kingdom Pseudomonadati; phylum Pseudomonadota; class Gammaproteobacteria; order Moraxellales; family Moraxellaceae; genus Acinetobacter; species Acinetobacter sp. SwsAc2. The sequence continues at coordinate 103,047 of NZ_JACBEZ010000002.1, forward strand.
CTGGTCACGATTTCTTGATCTAATTCGGCAAAGCTATAAGGTGAGAAAAACAGTAAGCAGGCCACGGGCAGTATTATTTTTAAAGCGTTCATCGTCATTCTATGTTGTTATAATTTAAAAAAGGTGCTCTCAAGAGAGCACCTTTTATAGCGTAAATACCTTAGAAAGCCAATTATTCTAAGAATTTAACCGTAACACCTGACTTCACTTTTTTGCCAAGATCATTGGCATCCCAGTTGGTCAAACGGATACAACCGTGTGATGCTGTTTTAGAAATAGCAGAAGGGTTTGGTGTGCCATGAATACCAAATGATTTTTTGCTTAAACCAATCCAGATATTCCCTACAGGACCATTCGGACCCGGTGGTAGAGAAAGTGGTTTTAAGTTTTTGCCCTGTACAAAGTTACTTGGTGAGTAGCTATACCAAGGATTTGGCGCAACACCAGTGACTTTATAAGTACCCGTTGGAGACGGAGTATCTGAGCTACCAATAGTTGCAGGGAAAGAACCGATCATTTGGTTGCGGCTGTTAAATAAATACAGCTGTTTTGCACCTTTGTGCGCAACGATCAAATGAATGTCTTCTGGCACTTCATTGCGGATATTGGCCACAATAATTTTTTCGCCCGCTTTTTTGAAGGTTGCTTTTGGATTTAACTTCTGCAAGAAGTCTTCATCCATATGGAACTTTTCACCCAACATTTCAGTCACACGGGTGTAATACAAACCTTTCATTTTGGCTTGTAGTGCATAATCGCGTGGAATAGATGCAGCATAAGGACCTTTTAGGTCTGCTTCGGTAATGGTGTATTCAATAAATGCAGGCTTAGAACCTTGGCTTGCAAGTAGAGCATCCCAAGTTTCTTTGGTTAAGGTACCTGTTGCTTTTAAACCGCTCATTTGCTGGAACGAAGCAATGGCTTTGAGGGTATTTTTACCGCTCATGCCATCAATTGCACCTGGAGACGCATGCGCATTATTGAGCATCACGTGAGCACGTGCATAGACAGGAAATTGGCCTTTACCAATATTGTCGAACCATTCTGCACTGTTTAGACCATTTAATGTCCACGATGCTTTAGCCGCAGCAGGATTGGTCGTCGTGGTGGTCGGTGCAGTGGTGGTTTTGCTTGGTGCAGCACCAACGTCAGCGGTTTTATCTTCAGATTGTTCAAGTTGATCTAAAGTTTGCGAAGCTTGGTTTAAGTCTGCTTGTTCTTTTGCTGTAATTTGGCTGTTTGCAACCGCAGTAGAAGCTGAAGCGACATCTGTTGCTAAAGGATCAATAGGGTCTTGAACTGAAGTATCAATGATCTTTTTTGGCGTCAAGGGTTGTTCAGTAGTAGATGCAGCAAACGCTGTACCAGCAAGAATGCAACTTAAACTCATCGCGAGTATTGTGCGAACGAACATGTAATTCAACCTTAAGAATTATTCATTTACAAAGTAAAAACTAGTGAAGTATTACAGAAAAAAGATGGAGATGCAGTATTTGTTTTGTGTAAATATTCGTTTGCATCTTTGTCCTGATCGAATTTTAGTGTTATGAGAAGTTATTAAAAATTCGACCTTTTTGTTATGATGGTGAGCAAATTTAATTGAGATGGGAAAGTAAATGACGACGCTTAAAAATGATCGTTTTCTACGTGCTTTATTACGTGAACCTGTAGATACCACACCCGTCTGGATGATGCGTCAAGCAGGGCGTTATTTACCTGAATATCGTGCAACCCGTGCTCAAGCGGGTGATTTCCTTTCGCTGTGTAAAAATAACGATTTTGCTTGTGAAGTGACTTTACAGCCTTTACGTCGTTATGAACTAGACGCTGCCATTTTATTTTCAGATATTTTAACTGTGCCCGATGCTTTGGGTTTAGGGCTTTATTTTGAAGCTGGGGAAGGGCCTAAATTTCACAAAGCGGTTCGTACTGAACAAGATGTGGCGAATTTACCTCAGTTTAATGCCGCGTCTGATCTTGATTATGTGATGAATGCGGTCAAGACGATTCGTTCAGCACTTGGTGGACAAGTGCCATTAATTGGCTTTTCAGGTAGTCCTTGGACGCTGGCAACTTATATGGTTGAAGGTGGTTCGAGCAAAGATTTCCGTTTCACCAAGCAAATGATGTATGCGCAACCTGAAGTTTTACATGCACTGCTCGATCGTTTGGCTGATGCGGTGATTGACTATCTAAATGCGCAAATTGATGCAGGTGCTCAAGCCATACAGATTTTTGACAGCTGGGGCGGGGCGCTAGCACACCGTGAATATTTAGAATTTTCTTTAAAATACATGCAAAAAATTGTTGCAGGTTTACAACGTGAAAATGAAGGACGTAAAGTGCCTGTGATTTTATTCACCAAAGGTGGCGGTCAATGGTTAGAGCCAATGGTGGCAACAGGGGCGGATGCTTTTGGTCTAGATTGGACGACGCCATTAAATGTGGCTCGCCAAACGGTGGCTGGCCGTGCGGCACTGCAAGGCAACTTAGACCCTGCAACATTATATGGTTCGCATGAGACCATTGTGAAAGCCACCAAGGCCATGCTAGATGACGCTTATGCAGGCGGTGAGAAAACGGGTTATGTTGCAAACTTAGGTCATGGCATTACTCAGTGGGTTGACCCTGAAAACCCGAAAGCCTTTATTGATACTGTGCATGAATACAGTGCCAAATATCTCTAAGTTTCACAGCTTCAATTCAATTAGGGTTCATGCGTGATCACGATTTTAAAATCATGTTTTGAGTTCTCATCCAAGGCAGCTTCGGCTGCCTTATTTGGGATATTACTGTTATTGGCTTTTGCCTTCACAGCCAGTATGGGAAGTCAGGAATATTTCGGCTTTTTCCGTTATGACTATCTATTGTTTTATGCCGTGCTGATTCAAGTTTGTCTGTTGTACTTAAAACTTGAGTCTTGGGCCGAGGCCAAAGTGATTGCATTATTTCATGTGATGGCAATGGTGATGGAAATCTTTTTGACCCATCCGCAAATTGCATCTTGGCAGTATCCGCATCCCGCCGTGTTTAAAATTTTAACAGTGCCTTTGTTTGCAGGTTTTATGTATTCGGCTGTGGGCAGTTTTTTTGCGCGTTCATTACGTCTTTATCATGTTTCTTTTGAACACTTGCCCCGTTTCTCCGCCATGCTGACATTGGCGGTGTTGTCTTATATCAACTTTATGTCCAAATTTTTTGTTCCAGATATTCGTTATCTTTTGTTTGCGTGGAGCATAGTGCTGTTTTGGAAAACCAAGATTGGCTTTGAATTACAGCAACACCGTTTTCAACTGCCGATGTTACCCGTACTTTTACTGTTGGCTTTTATTATTTGGATTGCGGAAAATATCAGTACGTTTTACCAAATCTGGTTGTACCCAAGTCAAGTCGATGCATGGCATATGGTCGGTTGGGGCAAGTTGGGTTCTTGGTATTTATTGCTACTGCTCAGTCTGGTGTTGGTGCTAAAGATTTTAGGGAAACGAGATCTACGTGGCAGTTGGTCCTTATACCGCTAAAGCACATTTTTAAATATTCACTTCACTTTAGTATAAATTGTTTTGCGTTATGCGCTTGTTACCGCTATCTTACAAGGGTGTAGCTCAAAATACACACAATAGGAACAATAAAAATACTCGGAGATAATCGAGTCTGGAGAAACCTTATGTTGAAAAAAATAGCATTGGCTGCGGTTTTGGCTGTTGGTTCTACCGCTACATTTGCAGATAATGACGTCGGTTGTGGTATTGGTTCACAAATTTGGGCTGGCCAGTCTGGTAAAGTCGCTAAAATTTTAGCGGGTACAACCAATGGTCTTTTTGCTAACCAACTTTTCGGTATTACCTTTGGTACTTTAGGTTGTAGCGGTACAGGTACAGTGACTGCTCAGGCAGTAACATTTACCAACGAAAATGCGGAAGCATTGGCGCGTGATATGGCAGTTGGTGACGGCGAAAGTCTAAATGTACTGGCTGAATTACTGAACATCCAGTCTGAAGATAAAGCACGTTTCTTTGAAGTGTCTAAACAAAACTTCGCAAAAATCTATTCAGCTGAAAACCAAGATGCGCTTCAAGTATTAGCATCTTTACAAGCAGTCATGGCAACGGATAGCGTATTAAAAGCATACGTTTAATTGCACCATAAAACCCTGCCATTCAGGCAGGGTTTTTCATATCTAAAAAAGAAGAATAGCTAACACTGCATGAAATCTGTTGTCCTCCTCTTTAGTGTGCTATTCAGCACCAGCATCTTTGCTCAAGCACCTAGCTCAGCAGAGTTTTATATTGAAAAAGCACAGCAGCTTAAGCTTGCCTCAAATGTAACTTGGCAACGTTTGATGTATGCCAATACTTCATCAGGACAAAGTGAAGTCAGTTACCGTCCGTTCTTTTATAGTGCGCACGGACAAACTCAGCTCAAACAAGAGCTTGATGCCAATATTGCAGCACTCTTTATTCCAACCGAAGCTAATCAATCGATTCAATGTCGCTTTCCAGCCCGGTCAAAATGGCTCATAGGACAACTGAATATTGCATCAAACCAACTGCCTAAAGCCTCATGTCCTGAGCTGGATGAGTGGCTTGGGCAAATTAAGCCGTATAAGGCGACTTTAATTTACGCCACGGACTTTATGGGCAATCCCAGTTCGATGTTTGGGCATACCCTGTTAAGGCTCGATCCTAAAGACCAAAAACAGCTGAACTTAGTCTCTTATGCCGTGAATTACGCAGCGACAGTGGCCAATAGCGACAGCTTTTCTTTTGCATGGAAGGGCTTAACCGGGCAGTACCCAGGTGAGTACTCACTCATGCCGTACTATCGAAAAGTGAAAGAATATGGTGATTTGGAAAGCCGCGATTTGTGGGAGTACGAGTTAGCCCTGACGCCAGAAGAAACCAAAACCATGGTTGAGCATATTTGGGAACTCAAGCATGTGCAATTTCCTTACTATTTTATCAGTGATAACTGTGCCTATCGTTTACTGGGTTTAATTGATTTGGTACGGCCAGAGGTCAACCTACAAAAACAATTTAAAACCGCTGCGATTCCTGTTGAGACAATTAAGGCGGTCGATGAAAACCATCTAATTGCGGAAAGTGTTTACCGTCCAGCTTTAGAAACTCAGTTGTTGGCACAAGCCAAACAACACGGACAAGCCTTGGCAGCGGCTGCGCATCAGGTTGCGCAACTTGAACCTGCTCAAATGCAAGACTATTTGAGTCGCTATGCCTTGGTGGATCAGGCACGTATTTTAGAAATGGCCTATGACCATGTGTATTTACAGTTAATTGCACAAAAGATTGCGGCAGAAGACGCCCAACCGCGTATTCGACAACTGCTGGGTTTGCGGAGTCAGATTGACTTGGAAAAGCAACGTCAAGTGGTCGAAGCGCCAAAAGTAGATCCAGTAAAAGGCCACCATGCGCGAACCGTTCAGCTTGAAGCAGGTGAGATACAAGGTGACACTTATTTCCGACTGAGCCATCGTCAGGCCTATCATGACTTGATAGACCCGCAAGGCGGTTTCCGTTTGGGTACACAGCTTAAGTTTCTAGACGGCAGTCTCGAATACCGTGATGATCGACTAAAACTGCAAGAACTAAATGTGCTGGAGGTCAATGCCTACAGTCCATTGACTGCCTTTAAAACACCATTAAGCTGGGGTTTTAACATGGGTTGGCAACAAGAGGCACTAAATCGAGATGGTGCATTTAGTGAACAGGATCAACACGGTGTATTCAATCTATCCAGTCAGTTTGGCTATAGTGTGGCAGATCAAGAGCGTCAACATTTATGCTATGCACAATTGCAAAATCATGTTCAAGCAGGCAAAGCTTTAGACCGAGGTTGGCGCGTGGGACTTGGGCCAACGGTAGGCTGCCAGAACATCTGGAGCGAACATATCAATAGTTTGGTACAGGTCGAGCTGCCATATTGGGAAGATAGCCATCAATGGCAAGTCAGACTGAATACTCAGTTGCAATATTTATTCAATCAGCAAAATGCGTTGAGGCTTCATTGGCAGTATCAACAGCAAAAAGGCAAGGATTGGGATCAGACGGGTTTGAGTTATATCCATTTCTTTTAGTTCGGTCCTCTTTTCAAAGCTCCAATAAAGGGGCTTTTTTTATGAAAGTCATTGCTGTTAAAACAACCAAACGTGAGCCTTACTTTTTATAAAGTGCTGAAAATGAAAGCTGATGGTGAAAATAAGTATTGAAATTTGTTATATTAATCACATAAATGTCTAGTAAGTCTCAAAAATATATAAATAGGTAAGTTTTATGAATGATGAATGCATGGCTAAATTGGCCGAGCAATGGGGGAAAATTTGCCAACATTATTCAGTGAATGATCACGTTAAAGCGCAAAATTTTATTCAGCAGCATTCGTCTGTATTGGTTAATGAATTTTATAGCAATATTGTCTTGGAGCCTGAGGCTGCAGATTTTTTTAAAGATGACATCATTCAACAACGTTTAAAAAACAGTTTAAACCAATGGCTCATTGAAAGTTTCGACGTGGCTGTGAATGAAGCTTATTATGCAGCAGTTGAAAAACAACAAAAAGTTGGGCAGGTACATGCGCGGGTGGGCATTCCTTCTTGGTTGATCATGCGCGGTATTCGCGAGATTGAAAACAAGATCTTGGAACTCTTGGCTGAACTTCCGCTGGAAAATAACCACCACATGCTGAGTTATATGCTGCAAATTATGGGCTTTGCGACAGAAATCATGTGTAGATCCTATGAAGCCAATACAGAGCGAAGCCATGAAGTTAAGCATAGCTATCGTTTATTTTCTGCAATGCAAGATGTCGCAGTACAAAAAGATAAGCAGCGCAGTATTTTGCTTGACTGGGAAAATGAGTTGATGTTCAAAGTCTTCTCCGAGCATCCGCAGTTACAACACATTGCTTTGTCTAAGTCGGAATTTGGTCTATGGTTTGTGCATAAAGCAGCGTATGCCTTTACGGGTGCAGAGCAGGTTGAGACCATTATCAGGCTGATTCAACAGGTCGATACCCTCAATTTTGACGTGCTCGACTGTCAGGATCAGACTCAGAAGGTAGAACGCATTCAAGAAATTCGTGATGTGAATCGACAGATTCAGCATTTGGTCGATCAACTGTTTCAAGTGACCGAATATATAGATTCAGGCAATGACTCGCTGACTCAGCTGTTAAACCGTCGATATTTAAGTACGATTGTGTCGCGTGAAATTAATTTTTCCCGTAAAAATGATGCTGCGTTGAGCTTACTAGCAATTGATGCGGATTATTTCAAACGTATCAACGATAAATATGGGCATACCGCAGGGGACTTGGCACTGCGTTTTATTGCTGAAGTCTTGTTAGATGTTGCGAAGGGTAGTGACTATGCCTTCCGTGTCGGTGGCGAAGAGTTCTTATTGCTGTTGGTCGACAGTGATCTCACACGTGCTTTACAAATTGCTGAAACGATTCGCATGCGGATACAGGAAACCCCAATTCGTACCGCTCATGGGCAAAGTTTTAGTTTTACCGTCAGTATTGGTTGTACGGTTTATAATGGTCATCCTGACTATCAACGCTTTTTAGACACTGCCGATTCGGCACTCTATGCCGCCAAAAATAAAGGGCGTAACTGTATTCATGTGACTGAAAAAGTGCTAAGTGTTTAAATCTCAGACTTAAACACGAGCTGTTCTAAGACGTTTCCAATCGGTTGTTGAGGTACTTATACCTCAACAATCACATAGTATTTTTTAACAGCTTCAACCACTTCAAATGTGCCGATAAAACTCGGTGGAATAATTCCTGCCTGACCGGCCTTGACTTCAATGAAGTCTTGAGTGTGGGCATCATGAATACGGATGCTGCCTTCCATCACTTGAAAGAATTCTTGTTTATTGTCGGCAAATTGAATATTCCATGAACCAACCTCACAGTGCCAAATCCCGCAGCCCATGTGTGGGTGTTCATATAGACTATAGGTCTGGCGCTGTGGATTGCCTTGAACCAAACGGTCTGGACGTGGAAAATCAATACTCTGTTCGCCTTGGGTCAAACCATGACCTGCTAACCAAATTGCTGACATTGCGTATTCCTCTAAACAAAAAATGAATCGTTCAATGATATATGCATAAAAAAAGCCCCAACAGAGGTTGAGGCTTTATGTTTCAATTAATAGCTTTCAGGGACTGCACTTAAAAACTCACGACGCTCTTCTTTATTGGTTTTAAAGTCACCAATAAAGGAAACGGTACGTGTAGTCGATTCTTGCTTGCCGACGCCGCGCATCATCATACACATATGTGCTGAATCAATCATAACAGCCACGCCACGTGCACCTGTCACTTCTGCAACCGCTTCTGCAATCTGCTGCGTCAGGTTTTCTTGAATCTGTAGACGACGTGCAAACATTTCGGTGATGCGTGCAAATTTAGAGAGTCCAAGGACATTGCCTTCAGGTAAATACGCAATATGTACGCGACCATAAAAAGGCAATAAATGGTGTTCACAGAGTGAATAAAACTCGATATTTTTAACCAGTACCATTTCACGGTTGTCCGATGGGAACACCGCATTATTGGTCACTTCTTCTAAGCTTTTGCTATAACCAGACGTTAAATACGAAAAAGCTTTAGCAGCACGCATAGGCGTATCGAGGAGACCTGGACGGGTTAGGTCTTCACCAACGGCAGTTAAGATGTTAGCGTAGGATTGCTGCATAGACATAAGACGTGTTCACTTACACTGATATTGAACAAGGACGGCATTGTAGCAGAAAACTATTCCAATGCCTTATTTTGGACAAAAATCCGATTACTGTTTAAACTTTGGGTTCTTTTCAGCACGTTTTAGCAACACTAAAACTGCACCTGTGCCACCTTGCTTCTCCGGCGCACTGACAAAAGCCAGCACATCGCGGTGTTGACGCAGCCAACCATTCACATAGGTTTTTAAAATGGCTTCCGGACCTTTGCCATGTACAATTTTAATGACATTTTGATTTTCATCTTTGGCCATTTGAATGACTTGTAAAACTGCGACACGGGCTTCTTCAACGGTGCAACCATGCAAGTCGACTGCTTCAAACCAACGAATGTTACCCGCTTTTAAATCTTCAAATACTTTGTGTTGTAGTGTAGCAATGCGATAACTGAGTGCGGCTTGGCTCGCTACAGGGTTGAGCATTGCTTGAGTATCGGACAGCTCAGTTGCATCGGTATGCATTGGGCCTTCAGCCGCTGCACGTTTTGCTAAAGTTTGCGCATCGATTTTTTTCTTTGGATTTTTTTTTATTTTGGCAATGTTCGCGGTCTCCATCTTTTGGACACCTTGCATTTGTTTTTGAAACAACGCGAAATCATCTTCTGGCTCGGGCGGAGCAACTTGAGCTTGGGCCTCAGACTGTTTGATGGCAGTCGAATGCGGATTGGTGATTTGCTTTTTAAAGTCTTTCAGTAAATTAAACTGTTCTTTAGAAAGCGATGAATCATGTTTGCTCATAGTGTCAGAAAAATACGCAAAATAAGGAATTAGGCGATAATTATAGTCTGATTTTCCCTATATTTGAACTGAATTGCATCATGCATAGAGGGTTGTATAAACTGAAAGCAGTGTTGAAGCTTTGATCGGCAGTTCTGGGCTTGAGGCCTTATATAGCTGAATACTTAATTTATTATCACACCTAAAAACATAGAAAATGAGGTTTTACAGATGTTTCCATGTGCTAGTGTTTTTAGAATTTAGCTATAGAAACGTGAAATCCAAATTTTAGAAAAATTAAGCCGTGGCTGTACCGATGCTGAAATATCTGAGTCGATTTTTTTGTCCATCAATACGGTGAAATGGCATCTGCGTAAAATCTATAACAAGTTGCAGGTCCGCTCTCGAATGGAAGCGGTGAATGAAGTCAAGAAGCAGGGTTTCATTGAGTAATTTAAAATTGAACAATTTTTTATATGTTACTGTTTAAGCAGATCTTCAACAGCTTTTTGAAAGTGCAAATCATAAAGTATTCAGGGCAAGAGCATGCCTTACCCTGAATATGCGATTAAAGTGATTTAGGTGTTCCAAATAGCTCAGTAAAGGCGTGATCTGGACGGGGCTGCTTCATAAAGCTTTCACCGACCAAGAAAGCATGAATGTCATGCTCTTGCATCATCGCAACATCCGCTGGGGTCGCAATGCCGCTTTCCGTCACCAGTAGACGAGATGGTTCAAGTAGTTTTTTCAGACGAATCGAAGTGTTTAAGTCCACATCAAAGGTTTTTAAGTTGCGGTTATTGACACCCAATACGCAACGCTCGGGTAGACGCAAAGCACGTTCAAGTTCTGCTTCATCGTGTACTTCAACCAAGACATCTAAATTCTGCTCAAAAGCCGTTTTAGACATTTCTTCGAGTTGTTGATCTGACAAGCATGCCGCAATCAGAAGAATACAGTCGGCATGTAAAGCACGTGCTTCAATCACCCCATAAGGGTCAATCAAAAAGTCTTTGCGTAATGCAGGCAGGGCACAGTGAGAACGTGCAATTTGAATATTCTCATCGGCACCTTGGAAAAAATCGACATCGGTTAAAACCGATAAACATGCTGCACCTGCAGCTTCGTATTGCTGCGCGATTTCAGCAGGATCAAAGTTTTCACGAATGATGCCTTTAGATGGTGATGCTTTCTTAATTTCAGCGATCACACCCGGTTGTTTGCTCAGTAAAGACTTTGCAAAACCACGTACAGGAGTTGCCTCAAGTGCCCATTCTTCAACATCTTTATAGCTACGTTGTTTGAGGCGTGCAGCAAACTCTTCCTGCTTACGATCCACAATTTTGCCTAAAATCGTATTTGCGATATCTACCATGACAAAATCCTGTCTATCAAGCGTCGTATTGTTTAAGGGTTTTGCTGAATTCAGCAAGGATGCTCATCTTTTCTAAGGCTTGTCCGCCGTAGATGATGTCATGTGCTAAAGCCACGCCTTGCTTATAACTGGTACAAAGTCCAGAGACATATAAACCGGCACCTGCATTTAAAGCAATCATATTGGCTGCTTTTTCACCTTTATCGGATTTGTTTTTACCTAAGGCATCTTTAATTAGGCTTAAACTTTCAGCAGAATCTTGAATGATTAAACCTGTTAAAGTTTGCGATTCGATTCCGACATCTTCAGGTTGAATTTCCCACTCGGTGACGTCGCCATTTTTGAGTTCAGCCACATAGGTGCTTGATGCAAGGCTAATTTCATCTAAACCATCTTTCGAATGAACCACCATGACATGTTCTGCGCCCAGTTGTTTCATCACTTCTGCAATAGGACGGCATAATTCAGTCGAAAACACCCCAATCACTAGACGTTTTACTCCAGCCGGATTCGTAAGCGGGCCAAGTAAATTGAAAATACTGCGAATGCCTAATTCACGACGCGGGCCTACCGCATACTTCATCGCTTTATGATGATTTGGAGCAAACAAGAAACCGACACCCATTTCACGAATACAACGTTCAGTTTGTTGCATGTTTAAGTCAAGTTGGATGCCCGCTTGTTCTAACAAGTCCGAGGAACCCGATTTGGTTGAAACACCACGGTTACCATGTTTAGCAATGGTTGCACCTGCCGCTGCAATCACAAAAGCAGATGCAGTCGAGACGTTAAATAAGTTCTGACCATCACCACCTGTACCGACGATGTCGACTAAATAAGGCACATCACTGACATCAATTTTGATGGCAAACTCGCGCATGACACGAGCCGCTGCGGTAATTTCATCAATACTTTCACCTTTTAAGCGAAGACCCATCATCAGCGCACCAATTTGGGCATCTGTTGCTTCACCATTCATGATGGTGCGCATGACGTCTTCCATTTGCGGCTGCGTCAACTCAATATTTTTAGTGATGTTATTTAAAGCTTGTTGCATATTCATTTTTCACTGCACTCATTTATGCGTAAATTTCTAAAAAGTTCTTAAAGATTTGATGGCCATGCTGACTCAAGATTGATTCTGGGTGAAATTGCACGCCTTCAACGGCAAGCGTCTTATGCTTTACACCCATGATTTCTTCAATTGAGCCATCTGCTTCATTGGTCCAGCAGGTCACTTCTAAGCATTCAGGCAAGCTTTCTTGATCAATCACCAGTGAGTGATAACGCGTTGCTGAAAACGGGGAAGGGAGGTTGCTAAAAATGCCTTGATTTGAGTGATGCATGTCAGACAAACGCCCATGCATCACTTTTTTGGCACGAATGATTTCGCCACCAAATGCTTGACCAATGGCCTGATGTCCTAAGCACACCCCTAATAATGGAATTTTTCCAGCAAAATGCTGAATAGCTGGAATAGAAATTCCTGCTTCCGAAGGTGAGCATGGACCGGGGCCAATCACAAGATACTTAGGTTGCCATCGCTCAATATCCTCCAATGTCACGGCATCATTACGTACTACTTTTACTTCTTGATTTAACTCGCCAAAATACTGGACGATGTTGTAGGTAAAAGAGTCATAGTTGTCGATCATTAAAAGCATGAGCTTAACCTATTGAAATTTATGCATATAAATGTGCTTGAAGAGTCCTATGGTATTCGTGCGTTTACATTATAATGCTATAAGTAAATTATTTTTCTCATTCAATGACTTGAATGGAGGCACAAAACCGAAATTATCATAGCAAAAAATACACAGCTAGGGCGCGACATTTTTTTCCGGACCTAAAAATTACAATGGGTTTTGTTACTAACTGATATAGAGTTTATGAATATCTCAGATTCAAATCCTAACGAGAAACCTCGTGGACTATGTGTAAATATCATGAAGTATGTACATTCAAGGAATATAAAAGAATATCTTTTAATGCAGTGAGCCAAAAACTCCCCTAATGTCACCAAAACAGAGCATATTTTTTTGCTTGCTCACATCTGAAATGTCGGCTTTATATTTAGTTTGAAAGGAGAGGTTTTTTGTTTTTTGAAAATCAAATAAAAACAGTTAATTACACCGCTTATATTTGATTTCAGGTATATCGCTCGCCGTGATATGAGGTGTTGAAGTCAAATCAAGGCGAAAATAACAGCTTAAAAAGCACTCTAATTTATAAAAAACGGGTGTAAATCGACCCGTGATATTTAAAAATGCACCATTATGATCCACACTCAAAATCTTTTAGATTAAATGTGAAGAAGCGTGCTTGAATATGGTGCATTTACTTTTTAGCTCAGTATAATAGAGTCAAAGCAAACAGCTTAAAACTGTTATTCTGATAATGAATTCAATATTTTAGCTAAGCTTTTTAAAGTTGGTACGGTAATTGCTTTAGAACAACCAACTACTAACACGCACTAAAGAGTGCAACAAAAATTCATCGGAGCAAAATGAGCATGGCGAACAAGGTCCTACAACTCATCCAAGAAAGTGGCGCAAAATGGGTCGATTTCCGTTTTACGGATACTAAGGGTAAAGAACAACACGTAACTTACCCAGCAGATACTATCGACGAAGATACTTTTGAAGACGGTAAAATGTTTGATGGTTCTTCAATTGCTGGTTGGAAAGGCATTGAAGCATCTGACATGATCTTACGCCCAGATGCTGCAACTGGTTTTATCGACCCGTTCTTCGCTGAGCCTACAGTAGTTGTTACTTGTGACGTTATTGAGCCATCAACAGGTCAAGGTTATGACCGTGACCCGCGTTCGATTGCTCGCCGTGCTGAAGAATACCTAAAATCGACAGGTATTGGTGATACTGCATTCTTTGGTCCAGAACCAGAATTCTTCGTATTTGACGAAGTAAAATGGGAAATTGATATGTCTGGCGCGCGCCATACATTGATTGCTGAAGAAGCTGCTTGGTCAACAAACAAAGATTACGAAGGCGGAAACTCTGGTCACCGTCCACGTGTTAAAGGTGGTTACTTCCCAGTTCCTCCAGTTGATTCTTCACATGACATGCGTGCTGATATGTGTGCGCGTATTGAAGACATCATGGGCCCAGGTCGTGTAGAAGTACACCACCACGAAGTTGCATCTTGCCAATTAGAAATTGGTGTAAGCTTCAACACAATGGTTCGTAAAGCTGACGAAGTACAACAGTTCAAATATGCGGTTTGGAACGTTGCACACCAATATGCTAAAACTGCGACTTTCATGCCTAAGCCAATGGTTGGTGATAATGGTTCTGGTATGCACGTTCACATGTCTATCTCTAAAGATGGCAAGAACTTGTTTGCTGGTGATGAATACGCTGGTCTTTCAGAAATGGCGCTTTACTTCATCGGTGGTGTAATCAAACACGCTCGTGCATTGAACGCAATTACGAACCCTTCTACAAACTCGTACAAGCGTTTAGTTCCACACTTCGAAGCGCCGATTATGTTGGCATACTCAGCACGTAACCGTTCTGCTTCTATCCGTATTCCTTACGTTTCTAGCCCTAAAGGCAAACGTATCGAAGCTCGCTTCCCAGATCCAATGATGAACCCGTACTTAGGTTTCGCAGCATTGTTAATGGCGGGTCTTGATGGTATCCAAAACAAGATTCACCCAGGTGAAGCAGCTGACAAAAACTTATACGACCTTCCTCCTGAAGAAGAAGCGAAAATCCCTACAGTTGCGCACAGCCTAGATATGGCTCTTGAAGCGCTTCAAGCGGATCATGAGTTTCTTCTTAAAGGTGGTGTATTCACTAAAGAAATGCTTGATGCATATATTGAACTTAAAACTGAAGAAGTGCGTCGCTTGAACACGACAACTCACCCAGTTGAATTTGATATGTACTACAGCTTGTAATTCTGAACTGAATTTCACTGTAAAAAACCCGCGCTAGTCGCGGGTTTTTTTGTATCATCTGTTTAACTTGAAAAAAATTGATGAGAGCAATGGCACAGCGTAAGAAGCACACCAGTTTTTATCCTTGGATTGACCCTAAAGATCACGACAAAGGTTTTAAGCTAAATTTTTCGATGGTGACTTATATCGAAGTTGGTCGCACCCCTGAAGGCTACAAGCAGGCAGAATTTGTTGCATTGAAAAGCCCAGAGTTAGCACTGGATTATGATTATCCTCAAAGTTTTTATTTGAGTGCTGAAGGTTTTATTTTGGTGAAAACTCCGCAAGGTAAATTTGAAACCATTGCAAAAACAGATAATTGCTAAAGATTGATCTTAGAATTGAATCAATGACATTCTTCATAACTCAAAAAGCGTTTAAGCGCACAGTAAATCAATGGTACAGGTAGGCTTATGCAGCAGATTCCAGCTGAACTGAAAACATGGTTATATGCTTCAGGTTCACTTACTCAGCAACTGACGGATTTGGCTGATGGAGCGTTTAGGGTTCAACCAACCAAAGAGCATTTTCAGCGTCTTCAGTTTATCGATGCAAAATGGATGGGCATGCCGTTTCAGCATACGTCATGGGTACGAGAAAGTTTTTTATATGGCAGTGATGCAGAGCCTTGGGTTAAAGCTAAAAGCATTTTCCCGATCTTGAGTTTGCAAGGTCGCGCACGGCTTTTTAAACATATTGGTAAAAAACCGATTGGCTGGTTCTTGTTTCAGCGCACCAATCCAGCATGTGAACGTCGTGTGATTTGGCTAGAAGATGGCTGGACTAGACAGAGCTGTTATACTTGGCACGGCTGCAAGTTTATTGTTCAAGAAACTTTTTTAGCGAGTTTTGAGCAATTTTTGCAAAAGCAGAATTCAGCATCTGAAGGACAGTCATGACAACTGCGCATCAAATTACTTGGCGTGAACGTTTAGAAGCCTATTATTATTTATGTCGTTTTGATAAGCCTGTTGGCACAGAATTGGTGTTCTGGCCTACCATGTGGGCACTATGGATTGCAGCAGAGGGCATACCGCCAATTGGTATTCTGATTCCGATGGTACTTGGCACGATATTTATGCGTGCGGCTGGGTGTGCAATTAATGATTTTGCTGATCGTAAGGTCGATGCGCATGTAGAGCGCACTAAAATGCGGCCTTTAGCAACAGGGATTATTACGGCTAAAGAAGCCATTTATGTGTTTTTAGCTTTAGTCTTTGCCAGTGCTTGTATGTTGTTGTTTCTACCGATTGAAACGTTTTATTGTGCTTTAGGTGGGCTTTTTCTCGCATTTATATATCCTTTCATGAAGCGCTATACCCATTTGCCTCAGGTTGTTTTAGGCATGGCTTTTTCGTGGGGAATTCCGATGTCATTTACGGCCATGGGTAAACCATTAGATTTAACCTGTTGGTTGCTGTATTTTGGCAATCTGGCTTGGACTGTGGCGTACGATACTCAATATGCGATTACCGACCGTGAATATGATTTAAAAATTGGGGTGAAGTCTACAGCCATTTTGTTTGGTCGTTTTGATATTCAAATCATTGCACTTTTACAGGCGATGAGTGTGGTTTTGATTGGTATGGCGCTTTACCTTGAAAATTTATTGATGCCATTGGGTTTAATCGCATTGCTGGTAGTCGTGGCTGACTTTATTTATCAATGGTCAAAAACTAAAGACAGAGATCCACAGTATTGTTTTTGGGCATTCCGTCACAATCGTTGGGTGGGATTCATTATTTTTACTGGAATCTTTTTAGAATTAATTATTTAAAGTGATTGTTTGGTTGAAAAGCGTCCTATACAGGGCGCTTTTTTTATGTCTTAATAAAACGGCATGTAGTTTCATGCTTAAAAAAACAACGAATAAAAGGATATTTTATGAAACGCTCGAAAATAGCATTAGCCCTTACAGTTGCCGTTTCAATGCTGTCTTTAACTGCTTGTAATGACGATGATGATTCGCCCGCTTCAAATCAAAAACAGACCTATGTTTCTGAAAGTACCTATTCAGAAGACACATTAACCACTGCAGCTTCTATTAAGGTAATGACGTATAACATGGAAAATGTTCAAGGTCAGACCGCTAAAGCAACGGCGCTGGTGATGTTCCCTAAAGTAGCACCACCTACAGATGGTTATCGCGTAGTGGTTTGGGAGCATGGCACGGTTGGGGTTGGTGATAGTTGTGCGCCAAGTAATAATATGATTCACCCACGTTTTAAAATTTTAGCAGACAGTCTACTGGCTGCTGGTTATGTGGTTGTTGCGCCAGATTATGAAGGTTTGGGCACGCCAGGGATTCATCCATATTTAAACTTATCTAGTGCTGCGAAGTCAGCGCTTTCTGCTGTACAAGCGGCAAAAGATCATTATGGTAAGCAGTTGAATGGTGCGTGGATGTCTGTGGGCCAATCTCAAGGGGGTCATGCCTCATTAGCGACCGCAGAATATGCAAATACAGATGCAACCTATAAAGGTGCTGTGGCGGGTGCACCAGCTTCGAGTTTGGGTAAAATTATTTTAGAGGTTGCACCAGCAGCTTTAGCTGGCATTGAAGAGCAAGAAATTAAACTTGGTGTACCTTTGGCTGCACGTACTTCGGTCGATTCTTATGCAACCTTATTGGCTTATGCAGCATTAACGGGCGTTGGTATTAAAGCTTATGAGCCGCGATTTAATTATCAGGACATTTTCCAATCACGTGCCAAATCTTTGGCTGAGTTTGCAGAAGGTTCAACAGGGGATAATGGTCTGTGTTTAGATAATGATAATGACCCAAGTCTAAGTCTAATTAATAAGTTTAAAGATGATATTATTCAGTTTATGACTGCAAATCCTGATAAAAAAGTCATGGATTATCCTGGTTTAGATACTAGTGTGTTTGCGACCAATGAAACCGTAAAAAACTTCTTAATTAGTAGTCAGCCAGGTACTAAACGAATTGATAAACCAGTTTATGTAATACAAGGCACAGCAGATACAAATGTACCCTATCCAATTACCCAAGCTTTGGTTGCAAACTTGAAAACATTGGGTTCACCAGATGTGACACTTGATCCAGTTATCGGTGCATCTCATACCCAAGCCATAATTTGTCGGAATGCGGAGGCTGTAGACTTTATTCAGACCCATATGTCTGCGGGTACGGGTATTGTACTAACTGATGCACAAAAAGATGCTAGCATCAATGAAAATTGTACAGGTATAGCACCGACATAAAATTAACCATTTAAACTGAAGATAGAGCCTCATGATTGAGGCTCTTTTTTTGTTATAGTATTGGCCCATCAAAATCTAGATATTGGAAATAGGCTGGCTATGACGAAATCAACTCAAAAACTAACGCCAAAAGTGATGTTTTTGGCGAGTCTTGGTATTGTGATTCCATTGCTTATTTTAGGGATTGCTTTTTTAGCGGTAAAAAGCGATGCAAAAAACCAAGCGGAGTATCAGCGTATTAAGGAAGAGCAACAACAGCGTATTCAAGAAAAGTTGGCTACCGAAAAGCAATTCACACAGCAGGAAGCGAGCAGCGCGGTCTCAAAGTAATTTAAGCACGCATTGCAGGCGTGATACCAATGTGTTTGTGCAGTTGGCGAATACTTGGAATTTCTGTAAAACGCAGAACAATGTAACCTGCTTCATTGAGCATGGCATCACGTTCTGCATCTTCTTGTTTTTTGCCGATGTGGGAATGATCATCGAGTTCAATAATCACCACAACCGCTAATTGTTCATCTAATAAAACGAAATCGGTGACTTTGCGGTTAAATTTGGCCCGTATTTTATAGTGGTCACTGGTAATCAGTGAGCTAAATGAAACTTGAGCTAGAACATGATGGCGTGGGAAGGCTTCTTTTAAGCGAATAAACATTTTACGTTCAAACGGCGTAATGACGTGTTTGGCATAAAACTTTTGCTTACGGCGAAACAGGTCAGGGTAGACCGTCATCACTAGTGTAATAGTGGCAAAGCAGCCGATGATAAAAAAGATGATTTGACTCAGATCGAACACAATATTTTCTAGCACAAAGAAAAAACCCACTCGCATGGAGTGGGTTTTTAGAATTTTGGCTCTCCAACCTGGGCTCGAACCAGGGACCTGCGGATTAACAGTCCGTCGCTCTACCGACTGAGCTATTGGAGAATCTGCACGCATTCTATGTGGCAAAGCTCAAAGGGTCAAGTCCTTGGCCTGATATTTTTATATAATCTGCTTTAAATGATTTAAAAATAAACGGTTTAGCTTTTATTGATACGATTTGATTCAATCTTTTTGGTTTTCCATGGAGATATTTGGGAGATTCAAGCTGAGAAGAGCCTGTATGGAAAGCTGCTTTGGAGTGATTTTGAGAGATTGGTTTTACGTATGGGTGAATGTCATTTTTATAGACAGAAAAAAGCCCAAGTCATAATGCTTGGGCTTTTTAAAATTTGGCTCTCCAACCTGGGCTCGAACCAGGGACCTGCGGATTAACAGTCCGTCGCTCTACCGACTGAGCTATTGGAGAATCTGAAATGCAGTATAGAGAAAATTACACATCGGTCAAGTTACAATTCTAAAAAAAGTCGAATTTTAGATTAAATGTTTTTTTTATAAACAATTTGATATGTCATAGCTGTATACCAGAAGGGTATAGGGTGTGGATCAAAACAATGAGTGATAAAAAAGCCCAAGTCACGATGCTTGGGCTTTTTAGAATCTTGGCTCTTCCACCTGGGCTCGAACCAGGGACCTGCGGATTAACAGTCCGTCGCTCTACCGACTGAGCTATGGAAGAATAGTGGCTCTCCAACCTGGGCTCGAACCAGGGACCTGCGGATTAACAGTCCGTCGCTCTACCGACTGAGCTATTGGAGAATCTGATGCGCATTTTAGGGAGGAAAGGAAAATGGGTCAAGCAAAAAATATTGAGAAATGAATTGTTTGCTTTATAAATATGCGTTTAGGCAGCAAAAACAAAAAAACCGCTCAAAAAGAGCGGTTTTTTAAACAAGACGAATCTTATTTTTCAACGCCAGCAGCTTGGCCTGCATATTTCGCGTTTGCATAATCCCAGTTTACAAGACTTTCAAGGAAAGTTTTGATGTAAACAGGACGCGCATTACGGAAGTCGATGTAGTAAGCATGTTCCCAAACGTCTATGGTTAACACTGCAACTTTACCGTGTGCAAGTGGAGTGTCTGCATTTGAAGTTTTAAGGATAGAAAGGTTGCCATTTACTTCGTCAGCAACTAACCAAGCCCAACCTGAACCGAATTGAGTTGTTGCCGCAGCAGCAAATTCTTCAGCGAATTTTTCGTAAGAACCGAACGCTTCATCAATTTTAGCAGCTAAAGCACCTGTTGCTTTACCACCACCGTTTTTAGCCATACAGTTCCAGTAGAATGTGTGGTTCCAAACTTGTGCTGCGTTATTGAAGATACCTGCTTTAGATGCATCACCAGCAGAAGCTGTGATGATTTCTTCTAAAGTTTTACCTTCAAGGTCAGTACCCTTGATTAGGTTGTTTAGGTTAACAACATAAGTATTGTGGTGTTTGTCGTGGTGGAATTCTAAAGTTTCTTTGCTGATGTGCGGAGCAAGATCTTCGTAGCCATATGGAAGTGCAGGTAAAGTAATGGTTGTCATGTTTCATTCCTTGCAGATTTGCTGGGTTTTACTTTAAGTGCATTTATTGTAAATGATTCTATGGACAATAGGGCAGTCTTTTAATACACAAAATATGCAAAAAACTTCGCATGGAGACATATACGATACACAAGATATCGTTAGAGTCTTTCGTGCAGAATATATTCATTTTAAAAGACTCTAAGCTCTAGATGGATTGAGGTGGTGATTAATTTTTAGTCTGCAACGCAGCATGGTAACGGCGATTTACTTCATCCCAATCGACCACATTATAAAAGGCATTGATATATTCAGGACGGCGGTTTTGGTATTTTAGATAATACGCATGTTCCCATACATCTAAACCGAGAATAGGGGTATGACCGTGCATCAGTGGTGAATCCTGATTTGCACTGCTTTCAACAATCAGCTGGTGTTCAGGTGTTACGCTCAGCCATGCCCAACCACTGCCAAAACGGCTAATCGCTGCTTTGGTAAATGCATCTTTAAAAGCATCAAAACCACCGAGTTGCTCATCAATAGCCTTTGCCACAGCCCCAGTCGGTTGCCCACCACCTTGTGGACTCATAACTGTCCAAAACAGTGAGTGGTTGGCATGACCACCTGCATTATTGATCACCATATTTTTAAGATCAGTAGGGACTTCATTGACTTTGGCAACCAAATCTTCCACAGACAGTTTCTCCCATTCTGTGCCTGCAATCGCGCCATTAATGTTATTGATGTAGGTTTGATGGTGTTTACTGTGATGAATTTCCATCGTTTTCGCATCAATATTGGGTTCGAGTGCATCATAGGCATATGGAAGAGCGGGTAAAGAATAAGCCATGTGTTTGATTCCTTTAATCATCAAAGTTTGTTTTATTGGGAGTTTTTAAAGCAGTTTTATTATCCACCTAAAAGTTAATGAGAATCAATATGTTTATTATTTGCATTTTTAGGGTGGAAGGTAGCAAGTTTTATTGTTCATATTGGGTTGGAAGTTCAGTATGTATAACAAGAATGAGATGCAAAGCGTTTTTTTGAAATGATGCTATGTTTTGATTTAAAAAGATGAAAGGCTAGGAATAATATTTTAGAAATTAATAATTTGCTGAAATGGAAGTGATATCGGATGCCATGCGATGTAAGCGCATTGAAAGGACTGGGATGAAAGAAGTCTCATCCCAGTGATTGCTTAAATCGGGTTATTTAGCTCGAAATAAACGTATTCAATATCAAATTGTTCTGAAATGGCTTGACCTAATCGCTGCACACCATAGCGTTCAGTCGCATGATGTCCGCAAGCAAAATAATGTACGCCTAATTCTTTGGCTTCATAGAAGGTACGTTCACTGACTTCGCCTGAAATATAGGCATCACAGTCTTGTTCAGCTGCTTTTACAATAAAATCTTGTGCACCACCGGTACAAAAACCGACTTTTTCAATCATGGTCTTGTCCGCAGGAAGATGGGTGACATCAAACTTTAATTTCTCAGACACAAACTTTTTAAACTCTTCTACAGGCATAGGCTGGTTTAAATAACCAATATTGCCAATAGGATGACGCTCAGATGGGTCAAGCGCTTCAATACGTTCTAGTTCGAGCAAATCTGCAATCGCTGCATTATTTCCAAGACTCGGATGGCTGTCGAGGGGGAGGTGATATGCCAACAAAGAAATGTCATGTTGAATCAGACTCTTGATCCGTTTACCGCGCATACCTGTGATGGGAGAGGCTTCACCTTTCCAAAAATAACCATGATGCACCAGTAAAAGATCTGCATTTTCTTGGATCGCGGCATCTATGGCATCTTGCGATGCTGTCACCGCAGCTAAAATTTTACGTACTTCGGTCTTACCTTCAATTTGAAGGCCATTCGGTGCATAGTCCTTAAACTCAGGTGATTTGAGGGTTTGATCACACCACTGAATAATGTCTTGTAATTTTGCCATATCGACTTAAAAACTCTTTTAAATTGATTACATCGGAACCTATTGTTTATTGTAACTAAAGCATGACAAAACTCTTGCTTATTTTTGTGCTTCGGCTTGAATTTCGCTTTACAATAGGCATAAATTACTTAGTCATCAATGAATTAAAACATTTTAGAGGGTGAAATCGTGCGCAGGACCTTTTCCTGGTTACCTTGGGTATTACTCATTTTAGTCATTGCTGGATTTTTTGCTTGGCAGCAGTATCAAAAGCCAAAAGCGCCTGTGGCGTCCGATGGGATTAAAATGCCTGCTGAAAAGGTGGAGCCTTTAATTAACACCACGCGTACCGGTGGTGTAGTTTCTTATAGCGCTGCAGTGAAAGTGGCTGCACCAGCAGTAGTAAATATTTTTACCACGCAAAAAGTCAAACAGCTTGACCATCCGTTACTCAATGATCCTGCGTTCCGTGAATTTTTTGGCAATCAAATTCCAGATCAGTTTAGCCAAAATAAAAATGAAAACAGTTTGGGTTCAGGTGTTATTGTTCGCCCAGATGGTTATATTTTGACAAACAACCATGTAATTGCTCAAGCTGATCAAATTGTTGTGGCATTGCAAGATGGTCGTCGTGCAGTGGCAAAAGTGATTGGTACCGACCCCGATACCGATTTGGCTGTGATTAAAATTGAGCTGGCAAATCTGCCTGTTTTACCCTTTAAGCTAAGTGGCAACGAAGTGGGTGATGTGGTCTTGGCTATTGGCAACCCATTTGGCGTAGGTCAAACCGTTACGCAGGGTATTATCTCTGCTACAGGACGCTCTGACCTGGGTATTAACACTTATGAAGACTTCATTCAAACCGATGCTGCGATTAATCCCGGCAATTCTGGCGGTGCTTTGATTGATGTCGCGGGGAATTTGATTGGAGTGAATACAGCAATTTTCTCTCAGTCAGGTGGGTCTTTAGGTATTGGTTTTGCCATTCCTGCAAGAATTTGCCAGCAAGTACTGAACTCTATTCTTAAAGACGGCCGTGTGGTACGTGGTTGGCTAGGTATCAGTTTATTGCCTGTTGAACAAGTCAATATTCTAGAGCCTAAAGGGCCAGGTGTGGTTGTCGCGGACGTATTAAAAACGGGACCTGCTGCAAAAGCTGGTTTAAAGAAAGGCGACAAGATTGTGAAAGTGAATGATGAAGTGATTACTTCAACCTCACATTTGATTAATTTTGTGGCTCTACAACCGCCGAATAGCACCATTCAGATTTCACTTGAGCGCGATGGCAAACCTTTAGATGTTGCTGTGGTTGTTGGGGAAAGAAAAGAGCAAAATCAGGACTCTCAATTTATCCCATTACCTGAATAAGACTAAAAAACGTAAATAAAAATGCCTCTTTTATAGAGGCATTTTTTATGTGTAGATGATTTACAGTGTAAATATTAAATGCAGAGCATGATCAGTAGAAAACCTTGTGCATTTTAAATGCCTAAGATTGGTAAATGATGATCTTAGTTTGAGTCGAAAATCAAAGCTCACTTATTTTTACATATTGCCCAATGGCATCAAGCATTCATAACGCGATTAACTTATGTGGAGTGGAAATATAAGTCTAAGTAAAATGAAAGTGTGTGGCTGAGGGTGCATTGTACAGCCTCTCATTACGCTTCTTATTTAACATCGATGATAGTTTTACTTCTAGGAAATGTTGAGCGTAACTTTTAAAAAACCATTGCTGTTATCGTTTTTGATGGTGTTTTTGTTTAAGCGAGGCGCTGATGACTCGGTTGAATCGATCGGAGGATTTATTAAGGCACAAAAAAACAGCAACCGAAGTCGCTGTTTTTATATATCTAGAAATTATGCTTCTTGTTGGATACCCGCAACGAGCCAGTCTTGGGTAGAACCAGCTGGTTTTACAAAGTGCCAAACTTCAGCAAAAGGTTGCGGTAAGCTGTTGAGATCTTCACTTACTGTACCAGTAAAACGTACGCTAACCACGTATTGGCTATTTTCTGTCGCAGAGTCCGCAACCATCGCATTAAGGTTTGAAAACTCAGCTACATCTTGATCTTGATTCGCCATAATGTCTTGATACATAGACTGGTAAAGATCAGGTGTTAAGTAACGCTGAATTTCAGAAATGTTACTTGCAGTGTTCATCGACTGAATATGATTGAAACGTTGACGAGCAATACGTAAGAAAGCCGCAGGTTCTGTACCGTCTGGCAGCTGACTACCACTATTGGTATAGGCAGCGCCAAAAGGTGCGTTGTTTTGTGGTGTAGCAGCTGAACCACCTACAGACTGACCAAAAATATTGCTATTGTCATTTGATGTACGTGGTGCAGCTTGTTGGCCAAACGGTGCTTGAGTTGAACCATTGTTTGGCGCGTATGGATTAGCTGCTACTTTTTTTTTTGCGCCCATTTTACGGAAAATGAAGAAGGCAACAGCAGCGGCAAGAAGAATCCAAATCCAGCTCGGAATACCACCTTTTTCTTCCTGTGCTTGCGCTTGAGAAGCAGAGTTATCATCTGCCAATGCATTTGCAGCAACAGCACCAATTGCAGCACCAGCTACACCAGCCGCAACCATACCGCCGACGCCTGGACCAGATTTAGCTGGAGCCGTAGCAGGCGCGCTAGGTTGTTGAACTGGAGTTGCTTGACGAGGTTGTTGATAAGACTGAGTTGGTGCAGCTTGACGGCTCATGCCGTGGCTTTTACCACCACCTGCACGTTTAGCTTCTGCGGCTAAGGGTGCAACTAAAAGAGCCGCTGTTAAAAAACCAGCAATCAAACCACGCTGTCGAACTTCCATCAAATTTTCCTACTCTATAAAAAATAAATTTTAACTCTACCTTTATGCAGTCTTTCAGCCTAAATTTCAATAAAAAACGTGTTTATTTTATGAGAAATCCAAACGAATGGAATTTAGCTTAGTTGAGTTCGTCACTTAAGCCCATGGCTTCAGTGAGCGCCTCATGTAAGCGCGCCACAGCGATGACCTTCACCCCAGCAATGTCTTTTTGCGGTGCGTTGCCTCGCGGTAGAATAATGTACTTAAAACCATGTTTAATGGCTTCTTTTAAGCGTTCCTGTCCATTGGGGACTGGGCGAATTTCCCCGGAGAGCCCTACTTCACCAAAAACAGCCAGTTGTTGTGGCAGCGCTTTACCTCGCAGGCTAGAGGCACAGGCCAATAAGACAGCCAAGTCAGAGCCTGTTTCCGTGATTTTTAAACCACCGACAACGTTGACATAGACATCTTGTCCAGATGTTTGCACGCCACCATGGCGATGCATTACCGCCAAGAGCATATTTAAACGGTTTTGTTCTAAACCTAAGGCGACTCGGCGCGGTTGACCATGTGCATCATCAACCAAAGCTTGAACCTCAACCAACAGAGGACGTGTGCCTTCACGGCTGATCATCACGATTGAGCCTGCAATGGCTTCATCATAACGACTTAGGAAAATGGCTGAAGGATTCGCCACTTCTCTTAATCCTTTATCGGTCATGCCAAAAACCCCGAGTTCATTGACTGCACCAAAACGATTTTTAACGGCACGAATCATCCGATAACGTGAGTCGGACTGACCTTCAAAGTACAGAACACAGTCCACCATATGTTCAAGCACACGCGGGCCAGCCAGTGCACCTTCTTTGGTGACGTGTCCGACAATGAACAAGGCTGTACCACTATTTTTAGCAAAACGTGTCAGTAAAGCTGCGGACTCGCGAATTTGAGAAACGCCGCCCGGCGCTGACTGGAGTGTTTCGGTATATAGGGTTTGAATGGAATCTAAAATTGCCACGGCGGGACGCTCGTGGGCAAGCATTTCACATATCCGCTCAACACAGGTTTCAGCCATGACTTTGAGTTTATCTGTGGGTAGATCAAGACGATTTGCACGCAAAGCTACTTGAGAAAGTGATTCTTCACCTGTGACATACAATGCCGCACTGTTGGCCGCGGCCATATGCGTTGCTGTTTGCAATAAAATGGTCGATTTCCCAATGCCCGGATCACCGCCAATCAGTACCACGGAACCCGTGACGAGACCACCGCCAAGCACACGATCAAACTCACCAATTCCTGTAGCCAGTCGAGTCTCATGTGAAACTGAAATTTGATTTAAGGTGCTAATAGCAGCAGCTTGACCTGCATAGCCGCCCCCCATTTTGGGCTGCGCACGATGTGTGACTGCAGGTGCAATATTGACTTCAACTAGACTATTCCATTCTCCACATTCAGAACATTGACCCGCCCATTTTGAATGGTCAGCGCCACATTGTTCACAGCGGTAAACACTTTTTGCTTTTGCCATGCTTTATTTGATGCACTATTTGGAGTATTCGATGGTTCAACAGCATACAGAGGATTGCATTTGAAATGAATGCTCTGAATCAAAAAGCCACCCGAAGGTGGCTTAACTATTGAAGATTTTAAAAATGTGCTTTGAAAATAGCCTTAGTACAACTCACCTGATTTACGTTTTTCGACAAAATCACGTGACTCTTTCACAATCACCGTCGACAGCAATAACAAGGCAATTAAGTTTGGAACCGCCATTAAACCATTAAAGGTGTCAGCAAATAGCCAGACTAAATCAAGTGATGCTACACAACCAATAAAGACTGATGCGATGTAAATGAGACGGTACAACAGCACATACTTTTCACCGAGTAAATAAGTACAGCATTTTTCGCCGTAATAGCACCAACCTAAAATGGTGGAATAAGCGAAGAACACAATACCAAAAGTCACGATCCAGCCTCCAACACCCGGCAGTAATTGGTTAAAAGTATGGGTAGTTAATACCGCGCCTGTTTCGCCACCAAAACTATTGCCCGCCATAATAAAGCCCATAACCAAAACGATCCCTGTAATACTACAGACGATAATGGTATCGATAAACGTACCTGTCATTGAGACTAAGCCTTGACGTGCAGGGTGGTCGGTTTTTGCAGCAGCTGCGGCGATCGGCGCCGAACCCATCCCTGCTTCATTTGAGAAGACGCCACGAGCGACACCGTAACGAATGACAGCACCAATTGCGCCACCTGCTACAGCTTCACCCGTAAAGGCATCACGGAAGATCAGTTCAAGTGCAGGCATGACGAGTTCAAGATGGTTGAAGATAATAATGAGGCCACCGAGGACATAGCCAATCGCCATAATCGGAACGATGAAAGAAGCGGCTTTAGAAATAGATTTAATCCCGCCTAAAATAACCAAAGCAGAAAATACCGTAATGACGATACCTGTGATCCATGTTGCAACTCCCGTACTGTTTTCAACAGCGAGCGCAACTGTGTTGGATTGTACTGAACTACCAATCCCAAAAGACGCCAAGGTGCCAAATAGTGCAAAAATCAGTGCTAACCATTTCCATTTTAGGCCGCGTTCAATGTAGTACATTGGACCGCCAGACATTTCACCTTTTTCATTTTTGATTCGGTATTTAACTGCCAGTACGCCTTCACCATATTTGGTTGCCATACCGAACAGGGCTGTCATCCACATCCAAAACACCGCACCTGGGCCACCAAGGACACAAGCGGTTGCAACACCAGCGATATTACCCGTACCAATGGTGGCAGAGAGTGCTGTCATGAGGGATGCAAAGTGGGAAATATCTCCAGTATGAGAATGTGCTTGGTCATGTTTGCCAAATACTTGTTTAAAGGCCAGAGGCAACATGCGGATTTGCCAGAAGAACAAGCGTAATGTGAGGAATATCCCTGTTCCGACAATGAGGACCAACATATAGGGTCCCCAGACCCAACCACTGATGGTTTCCATAAAAGTTTGTAAACTTTGTGTATTCATTTTTCTTTTAGTCCTCTATGTTTTAAAACTTGAAATTTCTAGAAAAATTTTGAGTTTTATTAAGCAATTGATATGCCACAGTCATGCTTCCTGCACGATTTTTTATTGATTTTTAGTCTTGTTGTATTTGTTACACGGAAATTTATTTTTGACAAGTGTTTTGCTGATTTTTTCAACAGGAACTTTTACGTGTCCTTTGTCGTGTTAAATATAAGAAAAATTAATTAACTTTTCAAAAGATGTTGAAAATATAGATTAATACAATTTTATTTTTATTTTTTTGTTCTTTTCGGGTAATTTTGGCGACTGGAAATAAAAGACGACATCAAGAATGAGTTTAGAAAATACAGAATCGACCTCTGAACAAGGTGATTTAAAACGGAGTTTATCCAACCGCCATTTACAACTCATTGCGATTGGCGGTGCGATTGGTACAGGTTTATTTATGGGGTCGGGGAAGACGATTAGTCTCGCTGGGCCATCTATTTTAATCATTTACATGATTATTGGTTTTATGGTGTTTTTGGTCATGCGCGCGCTTGGCGAATTACTGCTGTCTAACTTGAAGTACAAATCGTTTATCGATTTCTCTACCGATTTGATTGGGCCGTGGGCAGGCTATTTCGTTGGCTGGACCTATTGGCTATGTTGGATCACGATTGGTATCGCGGACTTATCAGCCATTATTTATTACCTTCAGTTCTTTAATGGAGGGATGCCGTTCACACCTGGGGAAGGGGTGATGATCAGTGTTGCGGCCATTGTGTTCATCATGGGCTTGAACTTGGTCACGGTGAAACTGTTTGGTGAGCTGGAGTTCTGGTTTGCACTGATTAAGATTATTGCCATTGTGGTGTTGATTGCCGTTGGTCTATGGATGATCTTTACAGGGTTCACTTCAACGACGGGTGAAATTGCATCATTTAGTCATCTTTGGTCACATGGAGGAATGTTCCCAACAGGCGTGACAGGCTTCCTTGCTGGTTTCCAAATTGCGATCTTTGCCTTTGTAGGTGTAGAGCTGGTCGGTACCACGGCTGCTGAAACCAAAGACCCAGAGAAAAATTTGCCTAAAGCGGTGAACTCGATTCCAATTCGTATCATTGTTTTCTATGTACTGTCTTTAGTGATTGTGATGTCAGTGACACCATGGAACGTGATTGATCCAGCGGTTTCGCCTTTTGTGAACTTGTTTAGTCAAGCGGGTATTGCAGCAGCAGCAATCATCATGAACTTGGTGGTATTGTCTTCTGTGATGTCATCAATGAACAGTGGTGTGTTTTCAACGTCGCGTATGTTGTTTGGTTTGTCTCGTGAAGATCAAGGGCCAAAAGCATTTAGCCACTTAAACAAGCGTGCTGTTCCTGCAAATGCATTGTACTTTTCAGCCATTTGTTTACTGTTAGGTGCTGCACTACAGTACTTTGTACCAAATACTGTTGAAGCCTTTACTTTGGCAACTACACTGTCGACGATTTTGTTTATCTGCGTCTGGATTATGATTATCTGGAGCTACATTGTGTATTACAAAACACGTCCAGAGTTACATGTAAAATCGACCTTTAAGCTACCGGGTGGTCTGTTTACCTGTTGGTTTGTGATTGTTTTCTTTATTGGTGTGATCTATGTGTTATCACTAGAAGCCGATACCATGAAAGCTTTAATGGTGAGTCCGATTTGGTTCATCATTTTGATTATTGGTTATTTTGGTTTCTACAAACCGAAACATAAATAATCGATGCGATTGAGAAAAACGCCAGTCTTTAACTGGCGTTTTTTTTTAACTCACTATAATCTTTAGCGCTTAGTGGTTTGGTCATGTATGTTGATCAGGTTATACTTCTTCAAAATATCAAATAGGTGATCAGATGCGTTCTGTCATTTGCTGCATCAGTGTCTTGGTGATGAGTACTGCATTCGTCGGTTGTGGTCAGTCTGGTACATTACATATGCCAAATGATCCAAACTACGACAAGCGAGCGAAATATTTGCTTTATAAAGACGCAGCATCTAAGCCGTCTGTACAAAAGGAAGATACAGCGCCCGTTAAGCAAGAGTTTGCTGCACCTTCAGTTGAAACCAATCAGCCTTAATACCTTAAACGCTTCATAGAAAGGATACATTCATGAGTTTTACCCGCAATCATGGGGTTTTGCACGCTGAGCAATGCTCGCTGCAACAGCTTGCGCAGCAATTTGGTACACCACTGTATGTTTATTCAAAAGCGACTTTTGAAAAACACTTTACAGAGATGGATCGTGCTTTTGACTTTATCGATCATCAAATTTGTTTTGCGGTCAAGTCGAACTCAAACATTGCGGTATTGAATGTCCTTGCGAAGCTCGGTGCAGGTTTTGATATTGTGACCGGCGGAGAACTGGCTCGTGTACTAAAAGCGGGTGGCGATGCTTCTAAAATTGTCTTTTCGGGTTTAGGTAAAACTGAGATCGATGTTCAAAAAGCATTAGAAGTGGGTATTGCATGCTTCAATGTCGAGTCTCATGCCGAGCTAGATCGTATTCAAAAAGTTGCAGCGAAGCTCGGCAAAAAAGCACCCATTTCACTGCGAGTCAATCCAGATGTAGATGCGAAAACGCATCCTTATATTTCAACAGGCTTAAAAGAAAATAAATTTGGTATTCCTTCAGATACGGTGTTTGAAACCTATCAATATGCTGCAACGCTGCCGAATTTAGATATTATTGGTATTGACTGCCATATTGGTTCCCAGTTGACCGAAACACAGCCTTTTGTGGATGCGCTAGATCGTGTGATTGTGATGATCGATCAGCTGAAAACCATGGGTATTCAGTTGAAACACATCGATATTGGTGGTGGTTTAGGCGTGACCTATAAAGATGAAGTACCGCCTACCGTTTTTGAATATGCCAATGCAATGAAGCCCGCTTTAGAAAAATTGGGTTTGAAAGTGTATATGGAACCAGGACGTAGTATTTCGGCAAATGCAGGGGTCCTCCTGACCAAAGTTGATTTACTCAAACCGACTATTCACCGTAACTTTGCGATTATTGATGCAGCCATGAACGACTTGATTCGTCCTGCACTGTATGAAGCATGGATGGATATTCAGCTCGTTACCCCGCGTTCAGATGTCGAGGCAAAAGAGTGGGATGTGGTTGGTGCGATTTGTGAAACAGGTGATTTCTTGGGTAAAGAGCGTCTGCTTGCACTCAAAGAAAATGACGTACTGGCGGTATTGGGTGCTGGCGCTTATGGTTTTGTCATGAGTTCAAATTACAACAGTCGCGGTCGTGCCGCTGAAGTAATGGTGGATGGTGAAAACGCACATTTGATTCGTGAGCGTGAAACCATTGAGTCGCTTTGGGACAAAGAACGTTTATTGCCTGAAGGATAATTCAAGATGTTATTAGAATTTACCAAAATGCATGGTCTAGGCAATGACTTTATGGTGGTTGATTTAATCAGCCAAAGAGCATTCCTTGATACTGTTACGATTCAGCGCTTGGCGGATCGTCATTTCGGCATCGGTTTTGATCAGTTATTGATTGTTGAGCCACCCGATTTACCTAATGTCGATTTCAAATACCGAATTTTCAATGCCGATGGTTCTGAAGTTGAACAATGTGGTAATGGCGTGCGTTGCTTTGCACGGTTTGTACATGAGCGCCAGCTCACTACAAAGACCAAGATTAAAGTGCAAACCAAGGCTGGAATTGTAGAACCTGAACTCGGTCAAAATGGCTGGGTACGTGTGAATATGGGTTATCCAAAGTTCTTGCCACAGGAAATTCCATTTATTGCGGATGCACCAGAAGCTTTGTATGACATTGCTTTGACGAACAATGAGCAATTGACCATTGATGTGGTGAATATGGGTAACCCTCATGCAGTTACAATTGTTCCCGACGTAATCACAGCTGATGTTGCACGTCTAGGGCCTCAGGTTGAATCGCATGAGCGTTTTCCGCAGCGTGTGAATGCTGGGTTTATGCAAATCATTGATGAAAAGCATGCGCGCTTACGTGTGTTTGAACGGGGTGTAGGCGAAACCTTGGCCTGTGGAACTGGAGCTTGTGCGGCTGCGATTTCAGGTATGCGCCGTGGTTTACTCGATTCATCTGTTGAGATTGAGCTCGCAGGTGGTAAGTTGCATATTGAATGGCGTGAAGGTGATGTGGTTTGGATGACGGGACCAACCTCAAATGTCTACGAAGGACGTATCGATCTGAGTTACTATCAAAACTAAGTTTAGCGTCACACAAGAAGCACTGATTCATCAGTGCTTTTTTTATGAAAAATGTACATAGGTATAGAAAGAGCTGAGACAGTGCTACTATGCAAAAGAAAATCAATCTTCCACAGAATAGAACTATAGAGGCTGACTTGTGACTTTTGAGCCCATGCAACTGCTCGCGATGTGGTTAAAACAACGAGAAATACAAAATCAGTCTACCCATACTTTGCAGGCTTATGAACGAGATGTGTCTGAATTTCTGCTATTTTGCGAACAGAAAAAGCTTGAGTTGGGCGATGTTGAAGCTACTGATTTGCGAGAATTTATTGCACAAAAAGTTGAATATCAACAGTTGAGCTCTAGTAGTTTACAGCGGATGTTGTCCTCTATTCGTCAGTTTATGAAATGGGCTGAGCAGGGGCAACATTTGGCTTTTAATCCTGCCGATGACTTTCAACTTAAACGTAAACCTCGTCCTTTACCAGGTCTAGTGGATATTGAAACCATCAATCAAATTTTGGATCAGGCCTTGCCTGAGAAAGAAGTCGAACAGCAAATGTGGTATCGAGACAAAGCTTTGCTTGAGCTGCTTTATTCCAGTGGATTACGCTTAGCGGAAGTGCAAGGCTTAAGAATTAAAGATATCGACTTTAACCGACAGTTACTGCGTATTACAGGTAAGGGTAATAAAACTCGGGTTGTGCCTTTTGGTTCTAAAGCCAAAGATGCAGTAATGAAATGGCTGAGCATTTATCCGCTGTGGAATGGTGATTTTGTGCCCGATGCACAAGTTTTTATTACTCAAAAGGGCAATCCTTTGGGGATGCGCCAGATTGAAAATCGGGTCAAGTTTCAGGCACAGCGTGCAGGCGTAAATATCGATCTGCATCCGCATTTACTCCGTCATTGTTTTGCTAGTCACATGCTGTCAAACAGTGGTGATTTGCGCGCAGTGCAGGAAATGTTAGGCCACAGTAACTTAAGTACCACCCAAATTTATACCCATGTCGATTTTGACAGACTGGCTCAAGTGTATGATCAGACACATCCACGAGCACAGCAAAAGGTGAAAAATTAGTTCATTCATACTTTAAAAATAGTGTCACAGAATGCATGCACTATAGCACTGTGTTTTAGGTTATATGCCAAAGGTCAGAACAAACGGCGTAAACACATTAGGGGATATCTATGAAAGCGCTAGGATGGACTGTGAGATTTGGCATTATTCTTGCTTGAATCAACTAGATCAATAAGTAGCAATGATCGCTCACTTTTGTTAGAAAAAGTGTGATTATGAACTTTTGTAGAATAATAAATCGGCAAAAAATAGAGTATAAACTTAAAAGAGGATGGGCTTAATGTTCCAGTTTAATGAAACGGTAGATTTAAGCTTATATTGAAGATGACAAATGTGAAAATAGGTCAGTATATGATTTCAGATATACAAGCAAAGTATGATCAACTCAGCTCCGCGCAAAAAGATATTTTTGCGGGCTATGGTTTGCGTCAGGTCAAACACTTTGTTGAAATTAGTTTAGCCAATATTGAGCCTGTACTGCCTGAAAATGCATTTGTTCAAGGTGTCAATGCAGCAGGTAAAGTTCAGGCTTTTAATGCAGAGACTGGGCAATACTATTTATGGATTTCCGATTTACAGTGGCAAGCGACTGCACAACCCTCAAATAGCATTGATTTAAAAGACGACTTTCTTGAAGTCTGGAAAATTTTTAATCTTGGACAATATGAATTGATTGATTTAAGTCATATTCATCGTGATTTTTTAGAAAGTCAGTTGGCTTAATGGCATAGAGCGTATATCGAAGCAGTGGGCTATTTTGATCAAGTTTAGGATGATTAAAATAGCCCCGATGTTGCATGCCGAGACGTTTCATTACCGCTTCAGAAGCCCTATTTTGAACTGCGGTAAAAGCAACAACCTCATCCAAGTCTAAAACCGAAAAAGCGAAATATAGGCAAGCCCGTGCAGCTTCTGTAGCATAGCCCTGATGCCAAAACTTCGAGTCCAATCGCCAACCGATTTCGACACAGGGTGAAAAATCAAAGCGTTCAGGTTGAGCATGTAAACCTGTAAATCCAATGAATTCCTGACTATGCTTTAGTTCAACTGCCCAGAAGCCCCAACCATTTTGATTGATGAATTGCTGAAACGTTTGCGCAAGGGCATCGCTTTCTGTTTGTGTGAGTGAACTAGGAAAATAACGCATCACTTGAGCATTGGCATTTAACTGTGCAAATGCAGGAAAGTCATCTGCGCGCCAAGCCCTTAGACGTAAACGCGCCGTTTCTATCGCAAACTTTAAATGCGTTGACATTAGATTTCATCAAGTGGGAGTTGGAAACTTTGTTTAATGATTTGACTTGGCAAGTCTGTTTTGACACTGGTAATGCCATTCTTTTTGGTCAAATGTGTGGATTGGAACTCGCGATAACTTTCTAAATCAGGTACTACAACTTTCAGCATTGCATCGCATTCCCCTAAAATAATGTAGCATTCCATGACTTGAGGGAGCTCTTTCATGGCTTCAATAAAGGTGTCGATGGTTTCGGCATCTTGACCGACCAGCCAAATACGTGAGAACAGAATCAGTTGAAGGCCAATTTTTTGTGGATCGACCACTGTGGTATAATTTTGAATAACACCTGCTTCTTCTAATAGTTTGACGCGTCTTAGGCATGAAGACGGTGATAGACCGATTTCTCGTGCTAAGTCATTATTTTGAATACGACCATTGTCTTGTAAGTGGCGAATGATATTTTTATCAATACGGTCAAGTTTTATGCGCACAGACTTTGGTGATTGTTTCATATCTTAGAATATAATTTGAAAAATACGTTTTATTATAGAATAAATTGAAAGCCAATTTTGTATTATTTCGCACATACTAATTTTCACTTTCTAATGGATGAAAGGGGAAAGGAAATGTCTGTATATGTACTCTTTGCACTGACCGTGCTGCCGCTGATTTTTACACCTGGGCCAGATATGTTATTTATTCTGTCTCAAGTTATGGGCAAAGATGCAAAAGCAGGCATGATGGCGACTGTCGGCGTATGTACAGGCTATTTACTACATTCAATTTTAGTGGCTTTGGGTATTGCTGCCATTATTGTGTCTTTCCCGCTTTTATTTGAAACCATCCGCTGGTTAGGCATTGCATATTTGTTGTATTTGGCCTTTGGTTTATTAAAGTCGGTTTTTAGTACTAAAAAATTGCAACTAGACCGAAAAACGGAAAATAACTTGATCAAAAAAGGCTTTTTTACTGCACTATTAAATCCCAAAGGTATGCTTATCTATTTTGCGATCTTGCCGCAATTTATCGACAAATCTGCCAACACTGTCAGTCAAGGTTTGATTTTATCTTTACTTTTTATCGCGATGATTTTTGTGGTCTACTGTAGTTTGAGTCTGGTTTTTGCAAAACTGACACAGAAGTCCCCAATAGATGAACGTAAACAAAAATGGATTGATGGTACTTCAGGTGGTTTGCTGGCATTGGCCGCGACATGGCTGATTGCCAATTAAACTCAGAGAAGCATGTCAAAATGGCATGCTTTTTTTTTGAGGAAGTTTTTTAGAATGGTTAATAAAGCAGCAATATTGTGTCATCGTATATCTAGAATAATGAGTATTTGAATCTAAGGCTGTGTGATCTATCTTAAATGACAGATTTGTGAAGCCTGATAAAGATGTGAACAGACAGTCAATAATCTATTTGATGGTGAATATTAGAGAAAAGAAATCAAATCTTTGAATAATGTAAATCAGATAAAAATATAATAAAAATCATAACTTAATCTGAGTGCGATTTTGTGCAAATATAGTGCGTACAAAAAAGTATGAACGCGTCGTTCAGCTAAATTTACGCATTTTTACAGCTCTTTGGTGAATTGTGACTTGACCGAAATGCCGTACACATTGCAAGATAGGGCACCTAAAAAAATTTAAGTGAAGAGTTAAACTAACTTTTCTCAACATTTACATTTGCTAAAACAGCCGAGGATTACATGAAGGCTCTTGTTGCTGTAAAACGTGTGGTTGATGCCAACGTTAAAGTTCGCGTTAAGCCGGACAACAGTGGTGTTGACTTAACCAACGTTAAAATGTCAATTAACCCATTCTGTGAAATCGCAGTGGAAGAAGCGGTTCGCTTAAAAGAAAAAGGAACTGTTTCAGAAATCATCGTTGTTTCTATTGGTCCTAAAGAAGCGCAAGAGCAAATCCGTTCTGCTATGGCGCTTGGTGCTGACCGCGGTATTTTAGTTGAAGCTGATGACAGCCAACTGGGTGCTTTAGAAATTGCGAAAGTGTTGAAAGGCGTTGTTGACGCTGAACAACCTCAGTTGATTCTTCTTGGTAAGCAAGCAATTGATGATGACTCTAACCAAGTCGGCCAGATGCTTGGTGCGCTTTTAGGTGCAGGTCAAGGTACTTTTGCTTCTGAAGTTAAAGTTGATGGCGACAAAGTACAAGTAACTCGTGAAATCGACGGTGGTTTACAAACTGTTGAACTTGCACTTCCAGCGATCATCACCACTGACTTACGTTTGAACGAGCCACGTTATGCTGCTCTTCCAAACATCATGAAAGCGCGTAAAAAACCGCTGGATACGAAGTCTCCTGCTGATTTTGGTGTTTCTACAACAACTAAACTTAAAACAGTTAAAGTTGAAGCGCCTGCTGAACGTAAAGCTGGCGTACAAGTGAAGTCTGTAGACGAACTTGTAGAAAAACTAAAAAATGAAGCGAAAGTGATCTAATACAGAAGGATAAAATCATGAGTATTTTAGTTATCGCTGAGCACGACAACAAAGCACTAAATGGTGTAACTTTAAACGTTGTTGCTGCAGCTCAAAAAATCGGTGGTGATATCACTGTATTAGTTGCTGGTTCTGGCGCTCAAGCTGTTGCTGATGCTGCTGCAAAAGTTGCGGGTGTAAGCAAAGTATTACTTGCTGACAACGCAGTTTATGCAAACCAATTGGCTGAAAACGTTGCAGCTTTGGTTGCAGATATTGCTAAAGGTGGTTTCAAACACGTATTGGCTGCATCAACTACAACGGGTAAGAATATTCTTCCACGTGTTGCTGCTCTTCTTGACGTGAGCATGATTACAGACATCATTGCTGTTGAATCTGCAAATACGTTCAAGCGTCCAATCTATGCAGGTAACGCGATTGCAACAGTTCAGTCTGATGAAGCAATCATTGTTGGTACTGTACGTGGTACAGCATTTGACCCAGTTGCTGCTGAAGGTGGTTCTGCTGCGGTTGAAGCTGTAAGCGAAGCAAAAGATGCGGGTATCTCTAAGTTTGTTGCTGAAGAGATCGTGAAATCTGAACGCCCAGAATTAACTGCTGCGCGTATTGTGGTTTCAGGTGGTCGTGGTGTGGGTTCAGGTGAGAACTACCATACTGTTCTTGATCCATTGGCTGACAAATTGGGCGCTGCTCAAGGTGCATCACGTGCTGCGGTTGACGCTGGTTTCGTTCCAAACGACATGCAAGTAGGTCAAACAGGTAAAATTGTTGCGCCTGATCTGTATATCGCTGTAGGTATCTCTGGTGCAATCCAGCACTTGGCAGGTATGAAAGACTCTAAAGTGATCGTTGCGATCAACAAAGACGAAGAAGCACCTATCAATGCAGTAGCAGATTACTGGTTAGTAGGTGATTTGAATACCGTTGTTCCAGAGTTAGTATCTAAAATCTAATTCCTGACAACGTTTCAAAAAACGCTTTTGTGCAAGCAGTTTAAGCAATGCTTAGCTGTCATGTGCAGGAGCGTTTTTTTATGTGCGTAAATCAATCTCAATATTATAAAAAATCAAAATCACTCGATATTTATTTTGTTATTTTAAGTCCTTGTATTTTGCAAATAATAATGAAAATTTAAGCATTTCTTAAGATGAGTGTGCATCTGAATATTCAGATTTATGATACTATTTGCCATCCATTTTTAAGCTTAACTTACACAAAACATTTTTTGTTAAGTTGGGAGTTGTAATCTTGCTGATTGATACGCGTGTATCTTGGTCTGTTCTGATCCTTGCTGTTCTGTGTCTAATTTTTCCATTTTTAGCTGATCTGCAGTTTCCACTTTTAGGTGGTGCTGTTGTACGTGGCGTCGAAAATATTCAAGCATTACTTTTATTGATATTTGCTGTATTTAGCTATTTTTACATGCAGCCAATGCGTCTTTCTGATGGTAAAAAGTATTTTTGGATCTGGGCTGTGCTGTGGTGGTTGCTTTTGTTTGGACGTAGCACCAGTTGGGGTAGGGACTATTTCCCTGAAGTCCCAAAAGTATATTTTCGTGGCATCTCGGTGGTTTTGATTGGTTCAGTCGTATTTATGTTGTTGGTTAAACCATTGCGCCATGAGATTGCGATAAAAATGAAGAACATTACGATACCTGCTTGGGCAATGCTGCTCACGGTGTTGGGTTTGATTATTTCTGACGGCATTGAACACAGTCGCATTTATGGTGGAATTTTCTTACATCAGATTGCATATAAAGACCTGATGGAGGAGCTATATGAGTTTCCTTTAATACTGGGCTTGTTTATGGTGGCATTTCATATTATGCAGCGCGATAAGCAAGAGATCGATCAGTAAGTTCAAAGATAGGCAAGACATGGCTTAAAGCTCTCAAAAATGAGGGCTTTTTTGCATTTTACGCAACGTTAATAGGGAATGTGATCGAGCTGTAAATGTGTATCCTATACATGTGTAAAAAATAACCCCTAAATTAAAGAAAATTAACGAGATTAAGTGTTGTGACGTGACACAAAAATCAGAGTGTTTATGCTATAATTTGCGGCTATATTTCAGTTTTTAGTTCAGTATTTTGAACTAATAATTTTGCAAGTTTTACGACATATAAATGCAAGCGGTTTTACGTTTGTAGAATAAGGAGTATGCATGAGCGTATCGGAAATCAGACCGATTGCGATTGAGGATGAACTCAAGAACTCGTATCTTGACTATGCAATGAGCGTGATTGTTTCTCGTGCTTTGCCAGATGTTCGAGATGGTCTAAAACCTGTTCATCGTCGTGTGCTTTATGCAATGCACGAATTGGGTAATGACTACAACAAAGCTTATAAAAAGTCTGCCCGCGTGGTTGGTGATGTGATCGGTAAATATCACCCACACGGTGATTTGGCTGTTTATGAAACCATTGTTCGTATGGCTCAAGACTTTAGCTTGCGTTATCAATTGGTTGATGGTCAGGGGAACTTTGGTTCGGTCGATGGTGATAGCGCAGCTGCGATGCGTTATACCGAAGTTCGTATGCGTAAGTTGACTCATGAAATCCTTGCCGATCTTGAAAAAGATACGGTGGATTGGGAAGACAACTACGACGGCTCTGAACGTATTCCGCAAGTGATGCCAACGCGTATTCCGAACTTACTGATTAACGGTACTACAGGTATTGCTGTGGGTATGGCGACCAATATGGCGCCGCACAACATGACTGAAGTAGTGAACGCTTGTTTGGCCTATGCTGAAAACCCAAATATTTCAATTGAAGGATTGATGGAATATATTTCGGGTCCAGACTTTCCTACAGGTGGCATTATTTACGGTAAAGCGGGCATTGTTGATGCTTACCGTACGGGTAAAGGTCGTTTGCATATTCGTGGTAAATACCACTTTGAAGAAGACCAAAAAACAGGTCGTACCACGATCGTTTTCACAGAAATTCCATATCAAGTCAACAAAGCGAAAACCATTGAACGTATTGCTGAGTTGGTGAAAGAGAAAAAACTGGAAGGCATTTCTGAGCTACGTGATGAATCTGACAAAGACGGGATGCGTATTGCCATTGACTTAAAGCGTGGTGAAAACGCTGAAGTTGTGGTAAATAACTTATTCCAAAACACGCAGTTGGAAAACTCTTTCAGCATTAACATGGTGTGCTTAGACAACGGCCAGCCAAAGTTAATGAACTTGAAAGACATTGTTGCGGCATTTATTCGTCACCGCCAAGAAGTAGTGACGCGTCGTACTATGTTTGAGTTGCGCAAAGCACGTGAGCGCGGCCATATTTTAGAAGGTTTGACGGTAGCATTAGCAAATATTGATGCGATCATTGAAACCATTAAAACTTCTGCAAACCCAGCTGAGGCGCGTGAGCGTTTACAAGCAGGTGAGTGGGCAGCAGGGAATGTGATTGCATTGCTTGAAAAAGCAGGTTCTGTTTCTGTACGTCCCGACGAAATTGAAGGTGAAGATCCAAGTCGTCCGTTTGGTTTAGATGGTCAGATTTATCGTTTATCGCCTGCGCAAGTTGGTGCGATTCTTGAGCTTCGTTTGCACCGTTTAACGGGTCTTGAACAAGACAAGTTACAAGCTGAATATACTGAAATTTTAGGTCAAATTACTGAACTCACAGCGATTTTAAATGACTTCAATTTATTGATGGCAGTGATTAAAGAAGAATTAGCTTTAATTTTGCAACAATACGGCGATGCTCGTCGTACCGCAATTGTTGAGTCTCGTATTGACTTCTCGCGTGAAGATTTAATTCCTGAAGAGCAAGTGGTACTGACTGTTTCAAAAACAGGTTATGCGAAAACTCAACCACTTTCAGACTATGCTGCGCAGCGTCGTGGTGGACGTGGTAAATCTGCGACCTCGATGAAAGAAGATGACTACATCCAGCATCTGATTGTGACCTCTAACCATGCCACAGTGTTGTGCTTTACCAATGTTGGTAAAGTCTATCGCCTGAGAGTGTTTGAAGTGCCTCAAGCATCGCGTGGTTCAAAAGGTCGCCCAATGGTGAACTTATTGCCACTAGATGCCGATGAGACAATCACAGCAATTCTTCCTGTGATTGATGCGCCGAAGAAATTTAAAGAACGCTTAGCTGAGTTCAAAAACTTTGTGCGTAGCAATGTCGCGACATTACGTGAAAATAGTATTATCGACGCGCATTATGAAGCGTTAAAAGCTTCATTCGATGAGTTGGCTGAAGATGCTGATGAACTCTCTGATGCATTACGTAAGCAATTGAAAGAGTTGGGTGTTGAGCTTTCAACAACTGATTTAGACAATGAAACCGTTGTTGAATTTGCTGATCTTGCAGAGAAAATGCGTAAGAATTTCTTTGTATTTATGGCAACAGCATCTGGTACAGTCAAGCGTGTTGAATTAGAGCAATTTAGTAATGTTCGTTCAAACGGTTTACGTGCAATTGAGCTGAAAGAAGAAGATACCTTGATTGGTGTTGCAATCACCGATGGCGAACAGCAAATCATGTTGTTCTCAAATGAAGGTAAAGCAATTCGCTTCTCTGAAACTGATGCACGTGTGATGGGACGTACTGCAAAAGGGGTACGTGGTATGCGCGTCACTTTAGCTGCAGCTCAGGCCGAAGATGATGGTGAAACCGACACAGATTCAGATGATGAAGAATCTTCTGATTTAAGTGTGGCGAGCCGTATTGTTTCATTGGTTGTTGTGCCTGAAACTGGCGAAGTACTGTGTGCTTCTGCAAATGGTTA
Organism: Acinetobacter sp. SwsAc2; assembly: GCF_013391465.1. Taxonomy (NCBI): domain Bacteria; kingdom Pseudomonadati; phylum Pseudomonadota; class Gammaproteobacteria; order Moraxellales; family Moraxellaceae; genus Acinetobacter; species Acinetobacter sp. SwsAc2. The sequence continues at coordinate 145,003 of NZ_JACBEZ010000002.1, forward strand.
TGGGAAACGTACGCCAGTTGATGACTTCCCAACCAAGAAACGTGGTGGTAAAGGCGTCATTGCAATCAAAACATCTGAACGTAACGGTGAGTTGGTTGGTGCGGTTGCCATTGATGAATCTAAAGAGTTGATGTTGATTTCTGATGGCGGTACTTTAGTTCGTACTCGTGCCTCTGAAGTTGCTAGAACGGGTCGTAATGCACAAGGTGTACGTCTGATTCGTTTAGGTAATGAAGAAATCTTGGTCGGTGTCGTTGCTGTTGAAGCAGTTGAAGTCGAAGATGATATTTTAGATGCTTCTATTGAAACAACTGAAGAAACTGTGGTTGACGAAGTAAATGTAGATGCATTTGAAAATACAACAGATACCAACACATCGAACGAAGACTAACTGAATGAAAAAGAAAAGGGCGCTTCGGCGTCCTTTTTCGTGTTGGCGATGACCGAGTGGTGGATAAGATTTTATGAAAGCAAAATTACTGGTTTTGAGTTGTGCGTTGGCTTTAACAGCGTGTGATAAATTGGGACAACAGGCATTGGATTCGATCCCAAATCCGAGTCCTGCTCAAGAGAAAGCAGCTCAGCAGGCTTATCAAGCCTTTACTCAGGGCGATTTTCCGCAGCTATATACTTATTTTGAGCCAGAGTTACAGCGTAAATTTAAAACTCATGAAAAAGACATGCGCAAATTTGCAAAATCGATTCCTAAACAAGCCATAACGACTCAAAAAATTGTATCGAAACATATTGAAAAATCGACAGAAAAACCAAGTTTGTATGCAGTTACCTATGAGTATGCTTATAGCAATAAAAACCTAGTTCAATATGATGTTGGTTTTGACAAAGCCGGCGGAAGCACAAAAATTCGCAGCTTTGATGTCAAACTTTATGGGGCTTCAACGGATTAAATGGATAGGATTGCTATCAATACGTTCTAAAATTTAGCGATGCTTGAGACGCCAATAAGCAAATGCTGCGCAAACTATACCAAACACAAAGAGATAGAGTAGTTTCGACAGAATAAGTGCAGTTGGTACACCCATTTGGTTCAGTTGAATAAACATTTGAATCCCTTGGGTCGATGGCAAAACATTGCCCAAGTGTTGCATCCAAACCGGCATTGCGGCGTGTGGCCATGCTGTTCCTGAAAGTAGAAATAGCGGAATAGAGGTAAATACAATGACATGTCCTGCACGCTCAGGCATATCGAAAAATGTTGAAATCAACATGCCTAAAGCCACGATACAGCCTATAAAAATCGGCACGGCCAGTAACATGCCACTAAAATTTCCTCCATGTGGGTAGTCATTTAACCAATAAATAAAGCCAAATAAATATAAACAACCGAGCATACCAATGGTCAGAATGGCGCAAAAAATCGCAAAAAATTCTGTCGTCGTTGGTCGCCATTTCTGTTCGCGGTATCCGGCCAATAACATTCCTAAACCGAGCACGATGGTTTGATGAATAATCAGCGGAGCAATGGCGGGGAAAATATAACTGCCATAACCCGACATGGTGTTAAAAAGCGGCGTTTGATGAATGGAAATGGCTGGAGAAAAGTGCGAAATATTGCCAAATTTTTCCACATGCTCACGTACAGTATTTTCAATTGAGGTGGCCAGACCTAGTCCAATTTGCTTGGTTTTTAAAAAGTTTGCCGCGCTGAGATAGAGCCCAATCCCACCGACTTCGCCATGCCGAAGACTATTGGAAAGATTTTCGGGTAAGAGCAAAATACCATCGGCTTGCTGTTGTTTAATCATATTTTCAGCATCGAGGAAATTGCCTGTCACAGCTTTCACTTCAACATTTGGACTGAGCGAAACTTGCTGAATGATGTTATTGGTCACGATACTTTGTTCTTCATCCACAATCACAATCGGCAAAGCTTCTGCTTGCTGTGCTTTGTAGGCAGTCGGATAGAAAGCACTATAGAAAATCACCGAGAGGATGAGCGTGGTTAAAATCGACTGATTGGCGATAATGTCTTTAAATGTCTTGATGTAATAGTGCAAAAATGACTTCATGACACTGCTCCTTTGATTCTTTTTTTGAGGAGCAGGATAGAGGTCAAAGCGTAAAAGACCACATAGAGGATAAGTATGAGTAAAGGTAACAGCGATGAACTGATTGGGCTACCAATGACCCATTGTTCGGTTTGTAGTTTGGCATAAGGTGTGTAAGGGATAATATTGGCCCAAAATTTGGTAAACAGTGGTGCGTTATTTAAGGGGAGCGTCACTCCTGCAAAACTGAGTGATGAGCCGCCGTACACAGCAATTAAACCAAAGGTTTTGGATAAGTTATTGGTGGCTAAAACAATGGTGCTACTGATCAAGGCATAGGCACTATAAAATAAAAGCTGTGCCAACATGATCAACCAAAGTTGACCTGCAACAAACCAACCGCGAATCTCAATCAGCCAAAACATCCACGCCCATGTCCATAAGCTAAAAATAAGTACATAGGTCAGGTTTTTCGTGAGGATGGCTTTAAAAGCAGATTGGTTGTTTAGCCAATTTTGCGCTGTATGAAACTTAAATTCTTGACCGACTGAAAATGCGACACAGCAGCAGAGTAGTAAATGCAAAATCGCAGGAATCATAAAGGGTTCTAAATAGAACTCATAACTCAAATTTGGGTTGTATAAGGTCGAAATTTTAACGTGTGGTGTAGGTACATCTAAATAAGGAATAGTATTTTCTAAATAGCTTTCACCAGCATAGTCTGCCATGGCTTCAACTGTGCTGAGTAACATAGCTGATGAAATGGTGTTCCCCACACTAAAGTAACTTTGGTTATAGGCAATGCTGATTTCAGCATCTTTAGCTTGAACAAAACGTTGTTCGGCACCATGGGGAATACTGACGTAACCCCAAACTTTGGTTTGGTTCAGCAACTTTTCAACTTCGGCATTTTGATCACTGACGATGGCGACATCTAAAGTATGGTTGAGTCTCAAGTAGCGCTGTATATTTTGGCTCAGTTCACTTTGGTCTTGGTCAATAATCGCAATAGGCAAATGTTCGGGTTTACCTTGGGCAAACATGCTGGAAAACAGCACGATGATAAACAGTGGGGCAAGCGTGACTAAACATAGATCCCACTTATGCTTCAGTAAATAGTTCAGTTCCCGCAGTAGCCCACTTAGCATTATTTGCTCTCTTTGACTTTAAACAACACACTCATGCCAACTTTTAGGTCTGGAATGGCTTGCGCAGGCGTCAAATGAACTTTAAAGCTACGAATGTCATAGCCTCCTGTTTGGCGTGTGGTCTTAATGGTGGCAAATTCGCCTTCGGCATCAATATTCTTAATATTAAAGTGGGTATGTAGATTTAAGGCTGGAATAAAGCCTTCAATTTGTTTTGCTTGATAGATGTTGGCGTATTGGTCTTCACGAATATTCAGTGATACCCAAAGCTCGTGATCTTGAATAATACTGACAATCGGCACCCCCATCGCCACCAATTCAGAGGGTTTGCCATAGGTTTTAGACACGGTACCGTCAATGGGTGAAAGTAGTTTGGTTTCAGCTTCAAGTGCATTGACTTCAGCAACAGCTGCTTTTGCAATTTGCACTTGCGCATCTGCTGAACTTTTTTGTTGTGGGGTGCTGCCACGTTCAGCCCGAGCATATTGTTGATATGCGGCTTCTGTCATTTGAGCAGCTGATTGTGCCGCAGCATGCATTTCATCGCGACGTTGGCGTGAGATGACACCTTGTTGATACAAGTTTGTACCACGTTGATAGGTGGTTTGTGCCAAAGTTTGCTGTGCTTTCAGTGCTTGCCAGTTGGCGTATAAACTTGCAATATTTTCTTCCTGAGAGCCACGGTCAGCGGTGGACTGGAGTGCTAAAGCAGCCTGTAAGCTGGCCAATGCTTGCTGTTTTTTGGCATCGACTTCTGGGCTATACAGTCGAACGAGTTCTTGGTTTTTGCTGATCTTCTGTCCGTCATGTACATAAATTTCATCAATTCGACTTGGCACTTTGGTGCTAACATGGATCGTTTCTGCCTCAACCCGACCTTGGATTTCAACCGTTTTCGGTTGATAGGCCTTCCACAGTCCAAAAGCAATCACGATGAATAGAATAATGAGAGCAAGCCCCCCAATCAGCTTGATCGCTTTGGACTTTTGCTCGGGGTTTGTATTGGCTGATGCTGGCTCAGTCTGTGCCTGTTCTTGAGTATTATTTGTGGTTAATTCCTCTGTTGATGGCTCCACTTGATCTTCTTGTTTTTCAGGTTTTTGCGGATCAGATTGGTTTTGATCTTGATTCATTAAATGGCTCTCATCAAAGAATTAACGAATAAATCGCGTATTGGGTTGCAGAAGATAGGTTTGGAACTGATGGATCGAACCATGACTTTGTAGAAGCGTCGCCAGTGACATGACATATTTATAGGCATTCAGTGCGGTTTCTGCTTTTAAAGCACTGAGCATATTTTGTGCATCGATCACTTGGGTCGCTGTTCCCATATCTTCTTTAAAGGACAGTTCTTGTATACGTAAATTTTCTTGCGCTGCTTTTATATTTTGCTGTAATAACTGATCACTTTGCTGCGCTGTGGTGGCTTCGCTATACGATTTATAAATCACATTTTCAATTTCTTGTTTAGTCCGTGCTGTCATCAGTTCAGAAGCGTAGCGTTGTAACTCTGCTGCTTGGACATTTTTGTTTTTATCAATGCCTGAGAACAGATTGTACTGTGCGGCTAAGCCAACGATCCAGTTATTTTTATCGTCTAGACTGTATTCACCAAAGGCAAAAATATGTGGTTTCTTGGCGGCGTTTTGTGCGGTGACATTGGCTTGTGCCAGTTGGGTGTCCATTTGCAGTTTTTGTACTAAAGCCGATTGATCTGCATATGACTTGAGTAGAGTATTTAAATCTTGGTTTTGGGTACTGTTAATAAAGAGTGGTGTGGTGAGCTCAGTAATTTGGCTGCTTTGCAAAAGGTTATTCAGTTGAAATAAACTGGCTTTTAAATTGGCCTGACTGGCTTGTTCACTGCGCTGTGCATTGTTTTTTGCCACTTCAAATTGCATGCGCTGGCCTTTACTAATAAAGCCCTGTTGTTCAAGTTTAAGTGCATTGTCATAGTGTTTTTGCATCGCATGCCAATTATATTGGCTAGACGCGAGTAACTGTTTTTGCAGTTGAACATTGAAATAGGCTTGAATCAGCTCAAAGCGTTGTAGGTCTTGCTGTTGTTTCGTATTGAGTTCGCTACGTTTTGCTTTGATATTGGCGACTTGTTTTGCACTTGAGGTTAACCCACCTGTATAAAGCGGCATCATTGCAGAAATCGTCGGGCGTATGACTTGATCTTCTAAGGTAATTTGAGAGTTGTCTGGAATAAGCCCGACACCATTATGGATGGTTTGATTAATACCTTCTTTTAAAGGGTCAGAAATATTAGGTGGTAAATTTTGTTGATTTATACGGTCATTAATGTTTTGAGAAAGTGTGTGTTCTAAATTATTTTTGAGTGCACCCAGAGGCACATCGAGCTCATTATGAAAAGCATAAGCACGTACGTTCAGATCAATACGGGGGAGCCCCAAACCTTTGACCGCTTCAGCCTCTAGTTTTGAGGCTTGTTGTAAGGCTTGGGTGGCCTGTGTGCTATACGAGTCTTGTAACACACTTTGCTCAGCTTGTTGATAGCTGATAGATGCAGCAAAAATTGTTGAGCTGATTCCGAGACTGAGACCAAACATGCTTAATGACAAGATTGATGGCAGTGATGTACGCAATAAGAATTTGTTGGCTGGTATATTAAGCATGTTGAATAGTCTTTGTGGCATGAGCACGACTCTTTTCTATGTTTTTGCACATTATACGCATAATCTAACTGTTCTGAATGCTGACTCAGTTACTGAATTGTTTAATTTGCAAATGTATATCAATAGATTAGCGACATTTTTAAGCAAAGGAAATGCTTTCGTTTGAGCTTTGGTGAATCGGAAAGTGCTGCTGTAATTGATTGAGCAGTGCTGAGTTCAAACTGGATCGTTGATCTTGATTGAGTTTTTGACTGTAAAGGTGAGATTACATTGAAATATTTTCAGTTGAATTTACTGCAAGCACTGGCTATCTGTGGTTAAATGCGATCATTTTATTGTGTTTCACTTTGAAAGGAAAAATCATGCGCGCGTACAACTTCTGTGCTGGTCCTGCTGCATTACCTACTGCCGTTTTAGAAAAAGCACAAGCTGAAATGCTTGACTGGCAAGGCAAAGGTCTTTCCATCATGGAAATGAGTCACCGTAGTAAAGACTATGTTGCTGTGGCTGAAAAAGCAGAAGCAGATTTACGTAAACTCATGAACATTCCAGAGAACTATAAAGTCTTGTTCCTTCAAGGTGGTGCTTCACTTCAGTTCTCCGCGATTCCTTTAAATTTGTTGGGTAAAAACAGCAAAGCGGACTATATCCATACTGGAATTTGGTCTGAGAAAGCACTGAAAGAAGCGCAGCGCTATGGCGATATCAACGTCATTGAAGCGGGTACGCAAATTGATGGAAAACTTGCCATTGCAGACTCAAGCACTTGGAACTTATCTCAAGATGCGGCTTATGTGCATTATGTAGACAATGAAACGATTGGTGGTCTTCAGTTTTCGGCTATTCCAGAAACCAATGCGCCATTGGTTGCAGACCTGTCTTCAAGTATTTTGTCTGCACCTGTTGATGTGACTAAATTTGGTATCATTTATGCAGGCGCGCAAAAGAACATTGGCCCAGCGGGTTTAACCTTGGTTATTGTTCGTGAAGATCTGCTAGATCAAGCCAAACCTGAAATTCCAAGCATTTTGAAATACGCTTCGCAAGCGAAGAATGATTCGATGGTCAATACACCGTCGACCTATGCTTGGTACTTATCAGGTTTAGTGTTTGAATGGTTGCTTGAACAAGGTGGTGTTGAGGCGATCCATAAAGTGAACCTTGAAAAGGCAAAACTGCTTTATGGTTATATCGATGCAAGTGATTTTTATGCAAACCCAATTGCTGTGCAAAACCGTTCAATTATGAATGTGCCGTTTACTTTGGCGAATCCAGACTTAGAAAAACTTTTCCTTAAAGAAGCTGAAGAAAACCATTTGTTGAATCTTGCGGGTCACCGCTCAGTTGGTGGGATGCGCGCAAGTATTTATAACGCAGTTCCACTAGAAGGCGTTCAAGCGCTAGTGAATTTTATGGATGATTTTGCTAAACGCAATGCTTAAGTCATAGAAATAAAAAAGCCCATCAAACGATGGGCTTTTTTATTGGTTTTTTAACAGATTATCTAAAACAATCGTGACATTTTGGTGTCATACCAATCAATTATTCATTTTATTTATCGCTTAGTAAGGACGTCCACCTGCAAGACTAATACGTTTGAGTAAGCGACGTTGATCGACAGGAAAGGGACGACGTGAATGTAGTGTCACCTGATTATCCCAAAAGACAATATCTCCAGTTTCCCAGTGATGTTCATAACGAAACTCAGGTTTGAGGATGTGCGCATGGAGGGCAGCAATCAGTTCACTGCCTTCGCTATCATCGACATTGAGTAATTCAACTTCCGAACGGGTATTGAGCCAAAGCGCTTTACGCCCAGATTCTGGATGTGTGCGGACTAAGGGATGAGGATAGGCATGACCTAAAATGGGTTGATCTTTAAAGCGATAATAAGGGCTGTCTCCATAACCCGTATTGCCTGTATTACTTTGCGCACGGACGAATGGGTTATAAGTAATCAGCTGTAGCTGGTCGATCTGCTTTTTGACGTCATCGGGAAGTGCATCATAAGCTTTGATGGTATTGAACCAAGAGGTTTGTCCGCCGTCTTGAGGAAGCTCAAGGGCATAGAGCAGAGAGCCAAAAGAGGGAAGCGGTGTCCACTGGTGATCGGCATGTGGGGTGAGTTCGCCATGGCCGGTGTAGTTGCCTTGACCGACCGCATTGGAAACAGGAACCACATCGGGTGGAACACCAGTGTCAGTCTGGCTAGCCAGCACAGGATTGTCTGCACTTGGGCGGAAAATAGAACCAAAATAGCTGGCAAAGGCTAAATATTGCAGATCATCCAAAGTTTGGTTTTTAAAAATTAAAATCAGATGTTCAGCCAAAGCTTGTTTTAAGCGATAGATGGTCTCTCCTGCTTGGGCTTTACGGGCATCTAAACCAAAAACCACAGCACCTAAGGCTTCTTCCGCCAGTGGGATAATTTGTATTTCTTCTGGATTTTGAAATTGTTCAGGTTGATGCCAACGCGGGGCATCATGAATCGCTTGTGAAAGTTGAGTTAATGCGGTCATTTTGATTATTTTCTCTAGATATAGGGTCTAGAGAAAATGTAATCAAAATATGTGTAATCTTAAAATTAAAAGAAGTTCTAAACTTATGAAAAAATTTAAAAAATACTAAGCTGATGATTATATTGCTTTTCTTTTATAATGAAATATTGAGCTCAAAATATGCAGATTTAATGTGCGCAAAATGCCTGATTAAAATACTCAAACAGGTCAGGCGTATTCAGCCAAAGGCTAATCGCCAGAGCAAACAACGCAATAATACTAATGCCGATACCGCATTTGAGCCATAAAAATGAATTAGTCATGGACAACCGCCTTTTCATCGACAAAGAAATGTACCAGTACGCCAAAAACACTCAGAATAATAGAGAACAGCCAAATCAAGTCATAATTACCTGTCACGTCATGGTTCACACCACCTAGCCATCCACCGAAAAATGAACCGACTTGATGAGTAAAGAACACGATGCCGCTCAGCATGCTCAGATATTTAATACCAAACATATTGGCCACAATACCGTTGGTCAAAGGCACTGTAGATAACCATAATAAACCCATCACTACACCAAAGCTATAGATGGTGAATGTGCTGAGCGGGAGCATCAAAAAGGCAATAATGGCAATGCCTCTGAGTCCATATAAGCCCATCAGTAACTTTGGTTTAGAATATTTCCCACCTAGCCAGCCCGCAGTGTAAGTACCAACGATATTAAATAAACCGACCAGCGCTAAAAAAATGGTTCCTGTGGTTGCATTAAAACCATGGTCAATCAAATAGCCAGGTAAATGGATACCTATAAAGACCACTTGAAAGCCACAGACCAAAAAACCAAGTGATAGGAACCAAAATGGTTTATGGTTTTTCGCAATGACTAAAATATCTTTAAAACTGAGCTGAACTTGGTTGGTTGACGCATTCGGTACAACAAAGGCGGGAGCTTTGAGCATCCAAGCCAGCGGAACAATCATCGCAATTAAAAGTGCACTAACGACCAACGCCGCAGACCAGCCAAAGTTTTGTAACAGCAGTAAGGTTGACGGCAGCATAATGAACTGCCCAAAAGAACCCGCTGCACTGGCAATACCCATAGCAAGGCTACGTTTTTCAGGCGGTGCAGCACGACCCACCGCGGATAATAATACAGAGAAAGAGGTCGCAGATAATGCTAGGCCCAAAATAAGACCGACACTTAAGTTGAGTAACCAACCCGTAGAGCTGACTGCCATGAGCAGCAAACCAATGGTATACAACACACCACCGACGGCAACCACAATTTTAGAGCCATATTTATCTGCTAATGCGCCTGTAAAGGGCTGCGCAGCGCCCCAAATCAGGTTTTGCATCGCAATCGCTAGACTAAAAACATTATGTCCCCAGCTAAACTCATCACTCATAGGCACAAGGTAGAGTCCAAAGCCATGTCGGACACCCAGTGATAATGCCAGAATTATTGCACTTCCAATGAGCATATAAATCAGCGGTTTGGAAAAACGAGTTTCTGACATATTTCAACCAAAAAATGAGCTTAGAGTTCGCTATATTAAGTGAATTATTTGCTGAAAGCGATGATAAAAAATTGACTATTTGATCAATAAAAACAATGAATATTCATGAAAAAAGACGACTTGGTGTCGTCTTTTTGGTAGTTGTTTGAAGCTTAGAACCGGTAGCCGACACCTGCATAAGCCAGAATGGGGTTAATTTCAATATCGGCTGTAGATTTGATTAGTTCACCGTGCGTAGCATCTTTGACGGTGATCGTGGTTTCATTTTTAAGATGAGCATAGGACACGGAACCGACAGCAAACCATTTATCATTAAAGTCATAGGTGAAACCGACGGTTGCAATAGGGGCGAAGGCATCGGTTGCTTCTAGCTTAACTTTGGGATTGGCTGAACTTTTTTTCCCTTCAAGTGATGCGCCAGCATTGCCTTCTTTAATATTGGCAATCATATGGCCTGCTGCAATCAAGTCTTTTTCAGTTTGTGGGTTAATTTCCAGCTCATTAAAGTAGGCATACATCATTCCAACACCGACATACGGACGGAATTTATTCACCCCTGTTTTACCAAAGTGATATTGGAACTCGAAAGCAGGTGTCCATGCACGTGCAGATGCCGCAGGGCCGTGTGCTTCCAAATCGGTAATGAAAATATCATTTTCAAGTTCTAAATTGCCTAAAGCTCCGCCCATAGGTGTTGCAGTTGCTGAAAAAGGCGCATAAATTTTGCCTTTACCTTGTAAGTCGACTTTCGGTGGAATCCCTGCTTTCATTTCAAAAGAAATATTGTCGGTAAAAAAGTAATTAGTCATGATGCCCAATGTGGTGACATCATCGGCTTCTAAACCCGTACCTGGATTATCCCATTGACTGAGTCCACGGATTTCAGCAGTCCCACTTAATGCTGAGGGGACATCAGCATTAATTAAAGCTAGCCCATCAAGAGTAGCTTTTAAGAGAGGATTGACGCTACTTCCTGGCTTGATATTGTCGAGCACCGTTTGTGCTTTGATATCTCCAACTTTTGCAGTTTCACCTTCTTTAACTGATGTGTTAACTCGGAAGGGTTGAGCTTTACCTTGTGGCATGACGTGTAAAGCACCGACCGATACAGAAAAGCGTTTAAATCCATCACCATCTTGTAGACTAAAATAAGGTGAATCTGCATGTGTAAGCATAGGTAAAGCAGTAATAGACGTTGCTACACAAAGCAATGTTTTTTTCATTCTGGGACTCCATGTCCAAATTAGCTATTCGTTTTTATAGAGCGTATTATTAAGGTTGCTGCTACGATAAAGCTGTTGTTTTTGAGGGACATGTGTTTTTGACATTTGTGAATGTCAAAACCCGTTTTGTGTGATCGTGTTACTAGCTTGCAATCTTTGTTACAGATGAATGAATGTAATAGAGCGCTACAGTTGAGTGTTTTTTGATTCTATATATTTGTAAAATAAAGAATAAATTTCAAATCCAATATTTGCTTAGTCATAAAAAAGACCACCAGTAGGTGGTCTTTTTGACAGATGGCATCATATTTCATGCCAATGACATTATTTAAGACTGAAAACGTGATAAATCTTCTTCAGGACGTGCAGTTAACACTTCAACCCCGTTTTTAGTGACCAACAACGTATGTTCATACTGTGCAGACAAACTATGGTCTTTGGTCACTACCGTCCATTTATCCCCCAATAATTTAGTTTTCCAGTCACCACCATTGACCATTGGCTCAATGGTAAAGGTCATGCCTTCTTCTAAAATCATGCCTGAGTTTGGCTGACCATAGTGTAAGACTTGAGGTTCGTCATGGAACACAGTCCCAATACCGTGACCACAATATTCACGCACGACACCAAAACGTTCCGATTCGACATATTGTTGAATGGCATGACCAATGTCGCCAATGGTTGAACCCGGCTTCACTGTTGCTATTCCACGGTACATTGCTTCTTGTGCCACTTTACATAAACGATTCGCAAGAATAGAAGTTTCGCCACCCACGATGTACATCATGTTGGTATCGCCGTGGAAACCATCTTTAATGACCGTCACATCAATATTTAAAATATCGCCTTTTTTCAACACTTTTGCATCTGAAGGAATGCCGTGACAGACCACATGGTTTACAGAAGTACAAATCACATGTTGGAAAGCAGGGCGACCCGGTGCTGCACCGTAACCTAAACATGCTGGAATTGCGTCTTGTTTATTGACAATATAATCGTGACAAATCGTATCTAACTCAAGTGTAGTCACACCTGGTTTAATATGTGGCTTGATCATATCCAAGACTTCAGCCGCCAGTCGTCCAGCCACACGCATCTTTTCGATGTCTTCAGCGCTTTTGATGAGTCGACGGGGTGCTTCGTAAGTACTGTTCATGATCTCTAAAAACTTTTGGAAATTTGTGTGTGACTATGGTATAAATAGCCGCCCATTTTATCAAATGCTTTTTCGTGAATAAATTTCACGGGCTTTGTGCGATGGGGCAATAAAATCCGCACATATATCGACACATTTCTCTGGGTGCCCGTTAGGGTGGAGGATGCGGATATATGGAGGCCTAACCCAAACTTTAAGGTAAAGAAAATGGCAGATTACAACGTAAGCATGCGCGACCTTCTTCAAGCAGGCGCACACTTCGGTCACCAAACACGTTTCTGGAACCCAAAGATGCGTCAATACATCTTTGGTGCGCGTAACAAAATTCACATCATCAACCTTGAGCACACTGTTCCTGCGTTAAATGATGCTTTGAACTTTGTTAACAACCTTGCTAGCAAAAAGAATAAAGTATTGTTTGTTGGTACGAAACGTGCTGCTTCTAACATCATCCGTGAACAAGCACAACGTGCTGGTCAACCATATGTTGATCACCGTTGGTTAGGTGGTATGTTGACGAACTGGAAAACACTTCGCCAATCTATCAACCGTCTTAAAGACCTTCAAACTCAATCTCAAGATGGTACTTTCGCTAAGCTTACTAAACGTGAAGCTTTAGAGCGTACTCGTGAGATGGAAAAACTTGAACGCGCTTTAGGCGGCGTTAAGAACATGGGTGGTTTACCTGACGCATTATTCGTAATCGACGTTGATCACGAAGCAATTGCAATTAAAGAAGCTAAAAACCTTGGTATTCCTGTAATCGGTATCGTTGATACAAACTCTAACCCAGATAACGTAGACTACGTTATTCCGGGTAATGACGATGCGATCCGTGCAGTTACTTTGTATGCTTCTGCTATGGCTGATGCGATTCTTGCTGGTAAAGAATATGCTCAATCACAAGCAAATGCACAAGCTAAAGTTGAAGAAGCTAAAGAAGCTCCTGAGGCTTAATGCGTTTGACGTAAGCTTGTCATTTTTGCGACATGTGATGGTGGCAAAGTAAGCGTCATGTATGCAGACGGCCCAAGAGACAGCTCTGGGCCGTTTCTGTTCTAAAAAGAATTCATTTTCTACCGTATTTAGGAGATTGACATGACTGCAGTTACAGCAAGCATGGTTAAAGAATTGCGCGATCGTACTGGTCTTGCAATGATGGAATGTAAAAAAGCATTAACAGAAGCGAATGGTGACATCGAATTAGCGATTGATAACCTTCGTAAATCTGGTCAAGCTAAAGCGGCTAAAAAAGCGGGTAACATTGCAGCTGATGGCGCAATCACTATCGCTCAAGACGGTAACAAAGCTCTTCTTTTAGAAGTAAACTGCCAAACTGACTTCGTTGCTAAAGACGAAAACTTTGCTGGTTTCTCTGCTCAAGTTGCTGCTGCTGCGTTAGCTGCTGGCGAAACTGATGCTGCTAAAATTGCTGAATTGAAACTTGAAGATGGTGCAACTGTAGAAGAAGCGCGTATTGCACTTGTTCAAAAAATCGGTGAAAACATCCAAGTTCGTCGTGCTCAAATCATTGAAGGCGAAAACCTTGCAGTTTACAAACACGGTTTAAAAATCGGTGTTGTTGTATCTTACACAGGTGATGCTGCGACTGGTAAAGGTATTGCAATGCACGTTGCTGCATTCAACCCAGTTGCTATCTCTGCTGAAGGTGTATCTGCTGAACTTATCGCTAAAGAGAAAGAAATTGCTGAAGCTAAAGCAATCGAATCTGGTAAGCCTGCAAACATCGTTGAGAAAATGGTCACTGGTTCAGTTGAGAAATACTTGAACGAAGTTGCTCTTGATCGTCAAATGTACGTAATCGACAACGACAAGAAAGTTGCGGACGTTCTTAAAGCAACTGGTACTACAGTTGTTCAATTCGCTCGCTTTGAAGTGGGTGAAGGTATTGAGAAAAAAGCTGAACTTTCTTTCGCTGAAGAAGTTGCTGCTGCTCAAGCTGCTGCAAAATAATTGAAAAATTATTTTGAGTAAAAAAGCCCCTTTGGGGCTTTTTTTATACAATTAATAAAAATAAAACGAGGAAGTAGATAAGTGGCCAACAAAACCAACCTGAGTATTGGCGCGGTGATCATACTATTGATTGCTGCATATTTCGGAATCGATCTTCAAGAAAATCAATTACAAACATCAACACCATCAGTCGCGGTAGAGCCCTCTACACAGACCAGTAAACCGCAAAATCAAGTATTTGATGGCACAGCAAAAATTGCCCAAGCGTTTCAAAGCCGGAAAAGTAATATTCAAGTTCAATCACAAGGGCGTGTTGTGGCTGTGCTTAAAGATGATAATGACGGTTCTCGTCATCAAAAATTTATTGTAGAACTTCCTAATGCAATGACGGTTTTGATTGCACATAATATTGATTTAGCACCCCGTATTGAACGCTTACAAAAAGGGGATATCGTTGGTTTCAATGGTGAATACGAATATAGTGAAAAAGGCGGGGTGATCCACTGGACACATCACGATCCACAACAGCGCCATGAAGGTGGTTGGTTAAAGCACCAAGGAAAAACCTATCAGTAGTAGAGCAATTTTGTTCTATACGTTTTGCTGAATCGCAGTATGCTGAGTGTTCAGGAGAGGCTAACTCATGCACGAAATCAGACCCAGTGAATTTTTAAATTACCATCATGTTCAAGAACTTGATGGTCTTGAAATGTTAAGAGCCTCCTATCAACATACGCAGTTTTCAAAACATACCCATGAAGGCTACTGTATTGGTTTAATTGATGAAGGTGCGCAGTCTTTTTTACGCACAGGGAATCAGCATATTGCACCGCAAGGCGACATTATTTTAGTGAATGCTGATGAGGTACATACGGGTTCTTCTGCTGTTGAAACTGGTTGGTGTTATCGGGCAATTTATCCGACCCCTGAAATGATTCAAGAGGTGAGCCAAGATTTTTTTCATGAAGCAGTACTATGCCGTGGTTTCCGCAAGCTGTGGTTCATGATGAAGGATTAGCCGAGCAATTGAATTTGCTGTTCGATTTGTTGTTACAGCCAAAAAATACATTGTTTAAACAGAGCTTATATATTTCAACTTTGGCCTATTTATTAAGTCGTTATAATCAATCTAAGAAAATATTAAAAGACTTACCCGAAGCACAGCGTAAAGTGGTCTTGGTACAAGAACTACTTGCTGCAGAACCTGAAAGAGAGCATCAACTGGCTGAGCTAGCTGCTGTCGTCGGGATGAGCCCATGGCATTTACTGCGTCAATTTAAAAAGTTTACTGGACTTCCACCTCATGCATGGTTGGTACAGTTTCGTTTACGTAAATCTTTATATTTACTCAAAC
This sequence comes from Acinetobacter sp. SwsAc2, assembly GCF_013391465.1. Lineage (NCBI taxonomy): Bacteria > Pseudomonadati > Pseudomonadota > Gammaproteobacteria > Moraxellales > Moraxellaceae > Acinetobacter > Acinetobacter sp. SwsAc2. Next base: position 160,531 of record NZ_JACBEZ010000002.1, read on the forward strand.
AAGGCTGTGAGATTGCGACAGTCGCACAACTCTGTGGTTTCTCCGATCAAAGCCATTACACTCGTCATTTTAAAAAGTCTTTAGGCTGTACGCCTGCGCAATATCTGGCACATAAAATTTAAAATAACAGCAATTTCATACAAGAAAGCCGTCTAAGGTATGCAGCATATTGACTCTAGCGAGTTGAAAAATGGAGTCTGCTGTGCAGTCGCAATTGATCCAACAAAAAAGTTTAGGTTTTTTCCGTGGTGTGCAAGATATGTTGCCGCTTTCAGTCGCCGTTATTCCATGGGGGATATTGGCTGGCTCAGCGGCGATTAATGCGGGTCTGAGTGTCATGCAAGCTGTAGGCATTTCGGCGTTAGTGTTTGCAGGTGCGGCACAATTAGTCAGTTTGAGTATGCTCATGACGGGTGCATCTTTACTGAGTATTCTGATCACCGTGTTTTTTCTAACCAGCCAGCACTTTATTTATGCACTGAGTCTAAGAGAAGAGGTGAAGCCTTGGTCACTCAAAAGAAGATTGAGTATCGGTTTTTTACTGACCGATGAACTCTACGCCACCGCGATGCTAAAGGAAAAGCCGTCTTATGCCTATATGTTGGGTGCAGGATTCAGCTTTTATGTCAGTTGGGTGTTGTTTAGTCTAATGGGTATTTTGCTTGCAAATAAAGTACCTGATCTTTCAACTCTCCACTTAGAATTTTCAATTGTGGTGGTGTTCTTGGTTATGGCGGTGATGTTGATTCAAAATAAGGCCGCAATTTATGGCGTGGTGAGTTCATCGATCATGGTGCTGATTTTGAGTTGGTTAGAAATAGGATCAGCTATTTTGCTGGCTGGATTTAGTGGGATGTGGGTTGCTGCGCTCTTTGATCAAGCGGAGGACTAAAACATGACCTGGTTATTTGTTTTGAGTTTGACCTGTGTCACCTTTTTTAATCGGTATTTATTTTTAGAGCCTAAAACTCAAATTCGGCTGCCTAAATTTGCGACACGCATGCTGAAATATGCGGCGCCTTGTCTGATGGTTTCGATTTGTTTGCCACTGGTTTTTTTCGAAGGCGGGCACTGGAAAGGGATACTTCAAAATAGTTATTTTTATGGGGCAATTTTTACGTTGTTAATCACTCTTTTGACGAGAAAATTATTGCTTAGTATTTTGCTGAGTTTAGGATTTTTTTATGGTCTGAATCTATTATTCGATTTCTAGCATTTCATCAGCAAATAGGCCCATAAAATACCGAAAAAAGGATAAAAAAGTGTGCGAGCCCGATCTTTTTCATTGCTTTTAAATTTGTGTTGCTCTAAATGCTCACCATTTGCGATTTTTTCTATGTCTATCAAATTGGCGTAGCTTTGATTGGGGAACTAAAAAAGTTGAAAATAGAGCAAATGAGGTGGGGTTTGAGAACTTTGAAGAAATAAGAAGGTTTTCTTTTGCGTTTTGGTCCATAGAATTGACTCAATTATATAAAACAAGCAGGGCAATAGTGAATCTAATATCGCAAAAATGGCGCTTAATTTACTAGGTAATTCATAAAATCATTCTAATTTGACGAATGCATAAAACTACAGTTCAGGGTAGGCAGAAAAATTGGCTTTGATCAGATAAGAATGAGCTGAGAAAATATTTAATTCTGCTAGTCTTCCACCGCTGTAAAAATGTGAGCGCACTCACTTCAAAAAATCGGATCGATTAGATTTCGCATCTTATTCAAACTAAGTATCTGAGAGGGATCAAATGATGGAGATCGAGCTGTTTACGATTGTGTAAAACATTAGGCAAAGATAGGACAATAAAAAGCCACATTACTGTGGCCTTGCTGTCAAATGCATGCTGTAGGAAAGAATCTTAAGAGTTTGGTCCATCAATACGTTCAATGCTGACTTTTGCAGTACCTGCATTGGTAATACCCAGTTGCTTAGCAGCACCATAAGAAAGATCAAGCACGCGGTTACCGTGGAATGGGCCGCGGTCATTTACTTTAACCACAACACTTTTACCATTGGTTTTATTCGTTACACGAATAAAGCAGTTTAGTGGCAAGCTACGATGAGCTGCAGTTAATGCATTCATATCGAATGTTTCACCGCTTGCTGTTTTACGACCGTGGAACTGACGACCATACCAAGACGCCATACCCGTTTGACTAAACTTACGGACTGTATTTGATGCAACAGTATTTAACTTTTCAATCACTGAAGGCTCTTCTTCAGGGATCTCAATTTTTGCAGCGATTGTTTCGCGACGAATTTTATCACCTGAACGTTCAGTGATTGAAAGGCTATTTAAATTTGAGAAGTGTGAGTTGAAGCCTTCAGCATCTTTATTCAAGACACGCACAGCTAGGCGAGAGTTATCGTTATCATTGGTAAATGATGACTGAACCATCTCTGCTTGCGATTGGCTCAGCGCGATGGTCGAGGCAATGGCCAGTATATATTTAAGTGAAGACTGCATTTATAAACTCCAAAAGACAATACTTTTTTCTTTAAACTAAGTGGTTGAAAGATAAAAAAACTTGCCTGTTAATTCACTTTTGCAACAACATTTGACGAAATGGATAATATTCATGCAGTCATAAGCATGTCTAGTGTTTAATTAAAATAATGATAAAAACTACATAAACCGAACATTTTTTGATTAAAAAATAACCAATATTGTAACAATGTATGAAAAAAGCCGAAATTTACATCATTTTTAAATATTTTTTTATTGACATCTCAAGATTGAGTAAAAAGCTAGCCCTATCGGCTAGCAATTTCAGCCCCTAATTGCCAAACTGCAGTCGCATACATACGGCTCTTGTTATAGGTCGTAATCACTTGAAAGTTAGGGTAAGTGATGTAATAACTTTGCCCATAATTTTCCTGTAGTTGGATCACATTCACCATATCTAAATCATCGATTTTGACAATCGGATTGGTCGGTTGAATGCCCTGATTTTTTAAAACGCCATAAGGTGTCGGTAAAGTTAAATCTTTAGCAATGACCGCTTCAGGATTTGAGCCACTATAGCGTGCTGCGAATCCAATTGGCTGATTACGTTGCCAACCATGATTTGCTAAATAGTTGGCAATCGAGCCGATGGCATCGACTGCTGAATTTCGTAAATCGACATGACCATTGCCGTCATAATCCACCCCAAACTTTGGAATATTGCTTGGCATAAATTGTGGATAGCCAACCGCACCTGCATACGAACCTACAACCGAGTTGGTTGGCACGCCATCTTTATAGCTCCATGCGATTAAAGCACTGAGTTCGTCTTGGAAATATTGCTTACGACGTTCGTAGCCAAAACCTAGCGTAGCTAGGGCATCACGGCTGATAAAATTACCTTTGTTGCTGCCGAAACCCGTCTCCACTCCTAAAATACCGAGAATGATGGATTGTGGAACACCGAATTGTTGCTCTGCACGGTTTAAGGTGTCTGCATACTGGGCTTTAAAACGGACACCACGTTGAATGGTGCTGGCTGCCATAAAGTTGGTTTTATACTCGTACCAAGGTTTACTTTCACCCGGGCGGTTCATAATGTTGATGATGTTGGGCAAATTTTTAGAACCATTCATGGCCCAATCGACCTGTTCGGAAGATAGGCCATAATTTTGCATGGTTTTTTGTTTAAAGCTAAGATAATCGGGATGAGAAGCGAAATCGTTGGCTTGGCAAAAACTGGTGATCGACAAAGCGCCAATCAATAAAGGTAAACGTTTAACTTTGTTATAAAAGTTTAAATTTAACATAGAAGTCTAATTTCCAGAGTCGTTATTGGCAGTGGAGCAAAGCGAATAGGGGAATGCCCATAGTTCGCGTTTCTGTTATGTCGAAATTCTTGTGAACGGAGTCTAGCGTGAATAGGCTTTAAGATAACATTGTCTGTACTGAAGCGGGCAAATAGGTATACAAAAAAAGACAAACTCAGCCTATATAAAGGACAGATTATTCAAAATGGCGCAGATTTTTGGGCAGAGTATTTACGTGACTATATAAGTCAAGTTTTACTGACTGATATAAAAAAGTCTTCTATATATAGAAACAATTAAAACTGTAGTGTTTAGAGTCTAGTGACAATGACAAAAAGATCTGGTCTCAGCTTATATATCGCCTTTATATAGCTTTATATAAAGACTAAGAAATTACAGCTTAGAAACCAAAATGACCCTACACAAGTAGAGTCATTTTGATCTGAAAAGCATTGAAAGACTTTTAGTACTTAAGCATGAAATAAGGTGTCGTGATATTCAGCTAAAGCTAAAAGTTCATCTTTGGTTAAATTTGGGATGATTTTATTGGCAGCAATATGCACTGCTTTAATGACAGCTGCAGAACCGATATCGGCCGCTTTACGCTTAATCATGCCCAAATCGAGGGTTTTATTAAAGTCATTCATGAAGTGACGTACAGTCGCTTCAGCAAACTGTTTATACAGTTCGGTTAACGCGGCTTTATCTACTTCATTGCCTGCTTTAATTTCAGCATAGTTATATTTGAGGCTGGTCACTAAGCTTGCATCTAACGCTTCACCCACACGGAACTGACCTTCAGCATCTTTAAACAAGCTTTTTTCAGAAAACTGAATCGATGCTTGAACCACATCATTCGATGATTTGCCTAAAAGCTGCTTCAACAAAACCGCAACTGTTGACTTAATATAGCCAGCCAGTTTCTCGGCTGTGTCACGTTTATCACTCGGTGGAAAACGGCGAACTAACTCAGTCAAAATGGCATCAATAATTTCATCATTGATGAGTAGTGCTGTTTTATCTCGAAGTGGATATAAAGGCTCACTTGAGTCTTTCTTCTGCTGAGCAGTTTGAATAGTCTGTAAAAGTTCAGTCGATGGAATAAAACCAAAAAATGGCATCGTGTATTAACCTCAATGTTCTTTATTTTATTGTCGCGCCAATCGAATTGGGCGGGGCATCCATGACACATCTGACACACGACAAGGGTTAATGTCTAAACCACCACGGCGTGTATAAGCTGCGTACACCATCAGCTTTTCAGGTTTCAAATTTTGCCAAATATCGGCAAATATTTGTTCCACACATTGTTCGTGGAAACCGTTGTGCTGACGATAAGAGATAATATAAGCCAGTATGCTGTTATAACAAGGCTTTTTACCTTTATATCGGATAAATACCGTGCCCCAATCAGGTTGTCCAGTGACTGGGCAGTTACTTCTGAGTAAATGTGAGTAAATCTGTACTTCAACATCTTCCGCAGTATCATCTAATGCCAATAGATTTGCATTGGGATGATTTTCCAATTGGGTCGGAGTCAGTTCATCAATACAGATACCTTCAGGTTGACTAATTTCCACATCATCGACATGAAAAAGATCAATATTCACATCTGCGCCAGCCGCTGCCGATAAATCCTGTTCGACTGTTTCTTTAAACGTAGCTTTAGACTCAAACTGAGTAAAGTTCATGCTATTAAAGTAGAGTTTTAATGACTTTGACTCAATGAGGTTGGGCGATGTGGCCGGCAGGCTGATGCGACCAATGGCAACTTGCGGAACACCATGGGTGTTTAACCAAGAAATTTCAAAAACATGCCACCAGTCTTTACCTTGTTGAATACCTTCAACATGTGCATAGTGCTCACGTGCTGTAGCACGGGCTATAGGAAAAAGAATATCGGGTTGATAAGTTGGAGGGTAATTGGTGTCTTTACCCAAAAGAGAATGTTCTACACTCATTATTCACGCATTCCTGAACCACGAGAAAGTAAATAGTAAGCAATGCCATAAAGCACTGCACAGCATATGGTCATAACAGATAGGGAGACGACGACGTTAACATCGCTATGACCTAAGATACCGAAACGAAAAGCATTGACCATATATACAATCGGATTGATCAACGATAAATTTTGCCAAAAAGGGCTGAGTGCTGAAATGGCATAAAATACGCCACCTAAATAAGTTAAAGGCGTCAGCACAAAGGTTGGGATGATGGAGATGTCATCAAAAGATTTGGCATACACCGCATTGATAAAACCACCCAGTGAAAATAAGAACGAGGTGACCAAGACGGTGTAAATGGTAACAAACCAATTGGTAATATAAAGGTCAGTAAAAAATAAACTCATGGCCGTCACAATGATACCGACCAAGACCCCGCGACAGACACCGCCTAAGACAAAGCCCCATAAAATGGCATGCAAAGGTACAGGACTCATGATCAGCTCTTCAATACTTTTTTGAAATTTGGCACTAAAAAAGCTCGAAGAAACGTTAGCATAACTGTTGGTAATCACCGCCATCATAATCAGCCCAGGCACGATGAACTGCATATAGCTAAATCCGCCCATCTCGCCAATACGAGAACCGACCAAATTACCAAAAATTACGAAATACAAACTCATGGTAATGGCAGGCGGAAGCAAGGTTTGTGGCCAGATGCGCATAAAGCGACGAATTTCTTTATGCACCAGAGTATATAAAGCTACGCTAAGTTGATTTAAGTTCATGGCGTAGTTCCTTCGAGATTTTTTTCGACCATCTTCACAAACAGTTCTTCTAAACGGTTGGATTTGTTCCGCATACTACGAACTTGGATCCCTTGCGATTCGAGCAATTGAAATAAGTCATTGAGGGTATGCGCTCTATCCATAGTCACCTCTAAAGTCACGGCGTCGACTAAATGGAAACGAACCCCAATGATGTCGATATGAATCGGTTCAATCGGTGCTGCCAAATCAAAAATAAAGGTTTCCTCATTGAGTTGATTGAGGAAATTTTTCATGCTGGTGTCTTCTTTAATGACACCACGGTCAATAATGGCAATTCGACGACACAGCATTTCTGCTTCTTCTAAATAATGTGTGGTTAAAATGATCGATGTGCCTTTATTGTTCATTTCTGTGAGGAAGTCCCACATCGAACGACGTAGCTCAATATCAACCCCTGCTGTGGGTTCATCTAAAATAAGGAGTTTCGGTTCATGCATCATGGCACGGGCAATCATCAGGCGGCGTTTCATACCGCCTGAAAGCATACGGGCTTGAATGCCGCGTTTTTCCCATAAGCCGAGTTTTTCTAAATATTCTTCGGCACGAACTTCCGCAATTTTTTTAGGAATACCATAATAGCCTGCTTGTGTGACTAAGATATCGAAGGTTTTTTCAAACTGACCGAAGTTAAACTCTTGAGGTACAACCCCTAAGCACTGTTTGGCTTGAGAGGGGTGCGTGTCGAGATTATGTCCAAAAATTTCGACAGTGCCTGAGGTTTTCTTGGTCAATGAGCTGATAATACCAATCGTTGTAGATTTGCCTGCACCATTTGGTCCAAGAAGGGCATAGAACTCGCCTTCAGGAACAGTTAAATCGATGCCTTTTAAAGCCTGAAACCCATTTTTATAGGTTTTGGACAAATCCCTTAACGTCAATGCATCAGTCATGAAATTCTCGAATGATTAATAGTGGCACTATTGTGAGCGATTATGCCTAATAAACCAAGTAATCTACTCGCAATTCTGTGTTGCAGATATGGAACATTGTATAAAGCATAAGCAGGAAAATCACTCTAAGCTAGATAGATGCTTTACCTTGTGATTTTTTTTGATATGATGTGCTCGCGCGCTCATAGCTCAACTGGATAGAGTACAGGTCTCCGAAGCCTGTGGCGTGGGTTCGAGTCCCGCTGAGCGCACCACTTACCTATTTCAATACATACCAAAATAACCTCAAATGCCTATAAATACTGTATTATCTGCCTCTCTTGTTTCAACTTGTTCCATGTTGTACCGCTATAATCCATTTTTTTAGTGGTATATTTAGCAGTACATCAAAACAATAGTCTAAAATCTTTGTAAAAGCTTATTGGCTCATTCATTCGTGTGGCTTTACCACCCGCTAAAATCACTAGTGCTGTTGCTGGGTAGTTTTGCATGCCTTTGATCTAACATTCGTATGTAGGGATAATAATGCTCGTTAAATATTCAAGGGTACGGTCTAAGACAAAGCTGTCCAAGCCTTAGACCGTGTGCAAAAAGCATTTGGTTTGTATCACTATCCAATCGATGTCCTTAGATCGAGATGAAATCGACATAGTCCAATGTTACAGGAACATCAGATCGAGCAGGGATTCGAACAATACTATTGGCTCGATTTAAGTTACTGAGCATGTGGGATTGTTGTTTACCGAGTTTGGAAACGGTTAATTGTCCAAACTCGTTGACATCTAATACCATGCGAACCAGTTGCTCACGGCTGTCTTGTTTAATGCTGTCGTTGAAGCGAGCTTTTTTCCACGCGGGTGCAGGAGACGTAACTCCCTGTAAAGCCGCCAATAGTGTCGATACATGTACAGCAAGACAGGTGAGTACAGCAGCAGGGTTCCCAGGCAAGCCAATCAAATAAGAATGATGATGGTCTGTCTGATATTCAGCAAAATACAATGGTTTACCCGGTTTTTGCGCAACTTGCCAAAAAATCTCTGTTGCACCTACAGCCATTGAAACAGGTCGAATCAAGTCATAATCGCCTACCGAAACACCGCCTGTAGTAATGACTACATCATAATGATTCATGGCATTCGAGAGCGCTTGTGTGAGTATCTTCTCATCATCAATCACATGCTCTAAATGGGCTTCAGCAAAATCGTGTTCTTTGAGCCAAGTACGGATCATTGGGGCATTGGCATCGAACACTTGAGAGTCATTGTCCAGTTGCGTATTGACTTCATCACCAGTAATAAGCACTGCAATTTTAGGTTGGCGATAAACCTCGACATGCGGAACACCCGCCATACTGAGTGCCGCAATTAAACCGCTGCCTAAACGCTGGCCTTGTTGCGCAAGTGTTGTCCCGATGGACAACTCCTCACCTTGATAACGAATGTCTGCGCCTTTGTCCAAAGCTTGGGTTAGAGTCGCTTGATCATGGCTACGCGTGATAATTTCCTGCCGAGCCACAGTATCTGCTGAGTTTGGCAGCTTGCCCCCAGTAAAAATACGAACGGTTTGTCCTGCTTGAATCTCAATATGTTCTTCAATACCTGCACGAATTTCACCAACCAATTCAAAGCGAGTAATTCCTGCTTGCAAGTCTTCAGAGCGCAGCGCATAGCCGTCAACCGCACTTTGGGTAAATAGAGGCAAGGCAACTGTTGATAAAACATCTGCCGCTAAAACATGTCTATGCGCCTGTACTAAAGGCAAAGTAACGACAGGCAATGTTTGGACGGCGCTATAGTGTTCAAGAGCTTGATCGAGTGTAATTAAACCAACGCCAGAGCAACTCATTCATAACCTCCCGGGTGAGGTAGATCACGGCAGACATCAAAAATATGAACCAAAGCAGGTAAAATGGCTGCCATAGATTCACTTGCACCACCACGGCTGCCCGGAAGGGTAATCACCAATGAACGGTCGATAAAACCTGCAACGCCACGTGACATCGCAGCATAAGGGGTACGTTTTTGTCCGAAAGCACGTGCAGCTTCCATTAGTCCATTGAGTTCACGTTCAAGTAAAGGCTCAAGTGTGTCTACTGTAATGTCACGTTTGCCGATGCCTGTTCCGCCTACAGTAATAATGCAGGCATAAGATTGAGTGAGCTCTAAGACCAATCCTTTTAACTGATCGGCTTCGTCAGGTAAAATTTGATAGTGAATGGGATCAAAACCAGCTTCGGTTAAGGTCTCGACGACAGAGCGGCCAGCAGTATCGGGTTTACGCCCTGCGGCAACGGTATCTGATAGAACCAATACTGCCGCAGAAACAGGCTGACGCAAATGACGTTTAAAGTGTGATTTTCCGCCTTTTTTCAGATCGAGTTTACATTGTTGAATGATCAACTCATGCGGTTCGCAATGTGGTTTGAGCATGTCGTAAATGGTGAGAGCTGCAATACTGGCAGCGGTCAACGCTTCCATTTCTACACCTGTCGGCCCAATCGTTTCAACGGTTGCACGAATAACTACACGGTCGACAAGCAGTTCAAAATCGACATCGGCGCGGTAAATAGGCAGGGGGTGGCACAGCGGAATCAGTTCATCGGTACGTTTTGCGGCTAAAATCCCAGCAATGCGGGCTGTTTTGAGGGCATCACCTTTTTCGGTATTGCCGTCAGCAAGAAGTTGTAAACAATGTGCAGGGGCAAGCAGTTCAGAGCTTGCAGTTGCAACGCGATAGCTTTCTGGCTTCATGCCAACGTTTTTCATAAAGTATTCCGAAACATTGAAGTGTTGATCTAAAGTGAAACTGTTCGATCAAGAGAAAAAGTTTATGACGTATTTAGATAACACAAAAATAAAAGCGGATACAGTCGAATGACTGACAAACTCAAAATTAACTAGTTGATTAACCCCCTATGGCATGCATACTGATTTTGCGTGTTGGGGCATGTTGATGTTCAATAAACCCCGCTTTTTTATGCCATACCGCCTTCAGAATCTGAGCTTGTAATAAAGTGGGATCTTTTTGTTGAAGTAAATGACGCAGCGGTGTTCCGGTATTGGCAAATAAACAGGTAAAAAGCTCTCCCGTTGCAGTGATACGTAAACGGTCACAGCTTTGACAGAACGGTTTACTGATGGTGGAAATAATGCCTAATGTGTACTGATCATTAAGCAGATAAATGGTTGCTGGGTCATGTTGTCTGGCTTGTTTCTGAATTTGAAAATGGGGTTCAAGTATTCGGATAATGTTATCTTCAGTGATGACTTTTTTAGGCTGCCAGTGCTCAGGTTGATCTAAAGGCATATATTCAATAAAACGTAATGCGATATTCTGCTGATAAGCCCATTGAGTCAGTTCAAGCACTTCATGATCATTTTGTCCTGCGACTAAAACACAGTTTAATTTTATCGGCAGATTGGCTTGTTGAGCTGCAGCGATGCCTTCGAGGACTGGTGCTATCGGACGCTTGGTCATGTTCATAAAGGTGTCTGCATGAATGCTATCGAGACTGATATTAATATCATCTAGTCCTGCCTCTCTTAGCGCTCGTGCATACTTGTTTAAATAAAAAGCATTACTGGTCGTGGAAATACGTTCTAAACCGTGTGGCTTGAGCCGATTCAAAGTATCAATAAAATTGACCACGCCTTGACGCATTAAAGGCTCGCCACCTGTTAAACGAATGTGCCGAATGCCTAAACTGACCATCATTTCACAAAAGGTTAACAGCTCTTCAAAGCTTAAGATGTCTTTTTTGGCTAACCATTCAGGCGTATCGGGCATGCAATAACTACAACGAAAGTTACAACGATCTGTCAGAGAGATTCGGAGTTTATGTTTATGTCGGCCAAATTGATCGATCAGTTGTGCTGACCTATGTTCTAAGCGTGTAGTAGTCGAACCGTCCATAGTCGCTCCACCTCGTATTTACATACGATTTAGTTTTTATAAACGAGAGTATGAAATGTTTTATTTCAAAGATCAAACGGAGTCTTGAAGTCGCTTAGTTCGTTCATTCATTTTCAAAAATTGAGTTGGTGTTCCTCGAACGCGATCCATTAAGTCTTTGCTCTTTGTAATAATTCATCTATTGAAATTACATGCCAAAAGGGCGATATTTTTGATCAGAAGTGTTTTGGAATGGTGCCAAGAAACGCGGGCATGATGAATAAGAAATAGACAACAAAAAAGAGATGAGAAATCCAAATAGCTTACGAATGCTATGAGCAAAGTGAACAGTGAATTGATCATTGCAGAACTTTTTACCGAAGATAAATATTGAGGGCGGTGAGATGGAAAACACTGAAGATAAAAAGCATGACGATGAAGAAACCAGCTATGCGAGAATAGAGCCTTATACCAACCCTGCGGGTGGATGGGGCGCGTTGTTAAGTGTTGCAAGAAATTTAAAGAGACAGGAAGTTTTCAAAAAAGGTGCGATTACGCTTCTCAATATTAACCAACCCACAGGTTTCGACTGTCCAGGATGTGCATGGCCTGAAAAAAAAGATGCACATGCCTTTAACTTTTGTGAAAACGGTGCGAAAGCCGTTGCCTTTGAAGCCACTTCAAAACGTGTTACACCTGAATTTTTTGCGACCCATACGGTCAGTTGGCTGTCTGAACAAAGTGATTTCTTGCTTGAAGATTCAGGTCGTCTAACCGACCCAATGCGCTATGACAGCGTGACAGATAAATATGTGCCTATCTCATGGGATGATGCTTTTGCCTTAATCGCAAAACATTTACATGCCTTGGATCATCCAGATCAAGCGGCATTTTATACTTCGGGTCGTGCCAGTAATGAAGCAGCATTTCTGTATCAACTTTTTGTCCGCGCTTTTGGTACCAATAATTTTCCAGACTGTTCCAATATGTGCCATGAGACCACCAGTGTTGGCCTACGTGACTCAATTGGTTTGGGTAAGGGAACGGTGACTTTAGACGATTTTGATATCGCCGATGCGATTTTCAGTTTTGGGCATAATCCGGGCACCAACCATCCGCGGATGTTGGGGACTTTACGTGAAGTGTCGCGCCGTGGTGGCAATATCGTTGCCATTAACCCCTTAAAAGAACGTGGTTTAGAACGTTTCCAAGATCCTCAAGCACCTGTTGAGATGATGACCAATGGCAGTACACCTATTAGTCGTTATTATTTCCAACCCAACGTGGGCGGTGACTATGCACTCATGTTCGGGATGCTGAAACATTTACGTGAGTGGGATATTCAAGCACTGGCAGCAGGAAAAAAGAGCGTGTTTGACCGATCTTTTATCGAAATAAATACAGTCGGTTTCGATGCCATGATGGAAGAAATAGATCGTACTGCATGGTCCGATATTCATGCACATACGGGACTTAGCCCTGAGCATTTAGAATCTTTAGCTAAAATGTATTTAGATGCCAAAACGGCCATTTTCTGTTGGGGCATGGGGATTACACAGCATCGAAACGGGACTGCAAATGTACATATGCTCGCGAACTTAATGTTGGCAAGAGGGCATATTGGTCGTCCAGGGGCAGGCTTAGCACCGATTCGCGGGCACAGTAATGTGCAGGGCGATCGAACCATGGGGATCAATGAACGACCAAGCCCAAAATTGCTGGATAGTCTGGACCGAGTATTTGGTATTAAGTCGCCACGTGAACATGGTTTTGGCGTGGTGGATACCATTAAGGCGATGTATGAAGGTGGTGTAAAAGTCTTTATTGGTTTAGGTGGTAATTTTGCTGTTGCCACTCCAGATACACCGTATACACAAGAAGGCTTACGTCGTTGTGATTTGACGGTACAGATTGCAACGAAGTTGAATCGTAGCCATTTGGTTTGTGGTAAAGAGGCATTACTTTTACCCTGTTTGGGGCGTACCGAAATTGATATGCAACAGCATGGGCCACAGGCAGTCAGTGTTGAAGATTCCATGAGTAATGTGCATCTTTCAGCAGGGCGTAATGAGCCTGCTTCTAAGAATTTACTTTCAGAGCCTGACATTGTGGCGCGTATGGCAGCAGCCGTCTTGCCAGACAGTGATATCAAGTGGAAATGGTATGTAGAAAGTTATGACCGTATTCGAGATTCGATTGAAGACGTGTTTGATGAATTCCATGATTTTAATACACGTGTCTATCAGCCGGGTGGTTTTCACTTAGAGCATCCTGCCAATCAGCATGTGTGGAATACGCCTGTAGGCAAGGCACAGTTCTTAATTACGCCGTTGGCTGAAGTGTATGCCGATAAAGAGAATAAATACGCTGAACAATATACTGGGTCAAAAGTCTATACCCTAATGACCACACGCTCTCATGACCAATACAACACAACCTTGTATGGACTCGATGACCGTTATCGTGGGGTATTTGGTCAGCGCCGTGTTTTGTTTATGAATGCAGAAGATATCGCTGCGGCTGGTTTTGTTGCAGATCAATGGGTGGATATCGAAAGTATTTATTCGGATGGTGTTAAACGTGTGGTTCAAAGCTTCCGTATCGTACCGTATAACATTCCACGGGGTAGCCTTGCAGCCTATTATCCGGAGACCAATCCATTGGTTGCACTTAGTAGCCATGATAAATACGCCAAAATACCAGCTTCGAAAAGCGTGCCTGTGATTTTGCATGCAGGCCAAGCGCCTGAACATTTCAACTTGGCACAAGCGGTTGATCCTGAAGATGCCAATCAGATCGTGAATCGAGAGGTTAGTTGATTCAATGCTGAAATGACGCCTGATTTGCAGGTGTCATTTTTTTCATGATTGAAGGGTTTGGTGTTTAGGGAATATTGGAAAATTATTATGGATATTCGGGCGTTGATGTTGAATTCTCTCGGCTATGAAACTGTTAATATTCAGCGTTTAAGTGAAAATAGAGCTGTTGAACAATCTGATTTTGTGGTGCAAGAATACCCTATTGCCTTGGTTTATAATGGGATTTCGCATGCAGTAATGATGGCAACGCCAGCTGATATTGAAGTCTTTGCGAAAGGTTTTAGCTTGTCTGAAGGTATTTTGACGAGTTTGAAAGAGCTTTACTCTTTAGACATATACGAAACGGAATTTGGGATCCAAGTCGAAATGACGATTTCTACCCGCGCCTTTATGGCGCTCAAACAACATCGACGGATGATGGTTGGACGCACGGGTTGTGGTCTCTGTGGGATTGAAAGCTTGCAGCAACTTCATTTGGATTTACCTCAAATTACCACAGCCCTTTGTGAGGGATGGCTAGTTCAAATTCCCCAAGCCATTGCTCAACTCAATACCCGACAGAAAATCACCCAAATGACGGGCGGTGCACATGCGGCTGCATGGGTTGAAGCGGGGGAAATAGTGGCTTTGTTTGAGGATGTAGGCCGACACAATGCTTTAGATAAACTATTGGGTTATAGTGCAGAACATCATTATGATGTAAATCAAGGTTTTGTGGTGATGACCAGCCGAGCTAGTTATGAGTTGATTCGTAAGTGTGCTCAACTGAATATTGCCTTGCTGGCGTGTATTTCAGCTCCAACCAGTATGGCGATTAATATGGCAAAGCAGTCAGGTTTGACCTTAGCGAGTTTTTGTCGCGGCGATGGTTTTGTTTTATATACTTGATATTCAAAATTTTGCTGTATAAAAAGTAAAAGGTTTTTCTTTAGGTCATCTGCTTTGATGACAGGTCTTTATTTGAGTGAATGTATGCAGGACGTCAAATTAAAATTACAGCTCAGAATACTTCTCAATCAAGACATTGCATTTGGGCCGGGTAAGGCAGAATTATTGGAAGAAATTCGACGTACAGGCTCAATTTCTCAAGCTGCAAAAAGTATGAATATGAGTTACCGCCGTGCATGGCAGTTGGTTGAAACCATGAATCATAGCTTTCAGTCAGGATTAGTCGAAACTCAAAAAGGTGGAACGCATGGGGGTGGGGCAAAACTCACGGACTTGGGCGACAGTATTTTAAGTCAATTTAGACAAATGGAAATAAAAGCACGCCTTGCGATTGAACAGGATTTTGCAGAAATAGCTCAACACCTTAAACCATAATCTAGTCAGGTCAGCTAGATTCCTCTCGTATTCATTTATGACATACACGAATAGGCTTCCTCTATTTGATAAAAGCTCTTATTTCTACTGACTAAATAGCAAGAGTAGTATCAGTCACGTGATTAAGATACAAATCCTTTAACTTGAACGATAAATAATCTGTTTCTAGAATTGACGTTGCTTATGTATCCATATATTTTTAAAAACATATCGGTCAATTTATAACGCTTAAGGGGAACATGGTGCTGCTTAATTTTAAGAATAAGTATATGCAATATGCGATGTTATGTTGTGGTTTGACTCTTGGGGTACAGGTACATGCAGAGCAAGCTATTACCGTTTATGCAGCAGCCAGCTTGACCAATGCTATAGCAGATGTCGATGCAATATTTGAACAACAAAAAAGAGTACACGTGAAAACCTCTTATGCAGGGTCGTCGACTTTGGCCAAGCAAATTGAAGCGGGTGCACCTGCGGATGTTTTTATTTCGGCAGATGAACAGTGGATGAATTATCTGCAAAATAAAAAGTTAATTGTGCCGAATAAACGTGTGAATTTATTGGGCAATCGTCTTGTATTGATTTCGCCAAAAGCTAAGCCCGTCAAAATAAAAATGGATAAAAGTTTTGATCCTTCTACTGCCTTTCAGGGCAAGCTTTGTACAGGTGACACCAAAAGTGTCCCAGTCGGAAAATATGGTAAACAGGCACTGACCGCATTGGGATGGTGGTCAAAACTTGAACCAAGATTGGTTGAAACTGAAGATGTCAGAGCTGCGCTCAACTTTGTAGCACGTGGTGAATGTCAGCTTGGCATTGTCTATGCAACCGACGCTGCTATCAGTAAAGATGTCACCGTCGTTGGTGTTTTCCCTATTAATACCCATACCCCGATTGTTTATCCCTTAGCTCTTGTCAAAAATAATCCCGATGCGCTAGCGTTTTATCAGTTTGTACAAAGTAAACAAGCACATGCAGTCTTTAAAAAATATGGCTTTACCGTTTTATCTGCTGCTAAGTGATGATGTTTTCTTTATCGGCTGAAGAGATAGAGGTACTCAAGTTATCCTGCCAAGTGGCTGCAACCTGTTTGGCATTTAGCCTGATCCCTGCGTTGGTAGTGGGTTGGGTTTTGGCACGTAAAGAGTTTTTTGGCAAATCCTTATTTGAAACCTTTATTTTTCTACCGCTGGTGCTGCCGCCTGTGGTGCCGGGATATTTGCTGTTACAGGTTTTTGGAGGAAACGGAATACTGGGTAAGTATCTTGAGCCCTTTGGACTCAATTTTGCATTTAACTGGAAAGGCGCAGTTTTGGCCTCAGCCGTGATGGGCTTTCCACTCTTGGTTCAATCGATTCGTTTGGCCATAGAGTTGGTGGATCAACGGCTAGAAATGGCGGCGAAAACGCTTGGTGCTTCCTCCTTGGGCACTTTTTTTTATGTCACTTTGCCTTTAGCCAGCAGTGGCATATTGGTGGGGGCGATTTTATGTTTTTGTCGCAGTCTGGGCGAGTTTGGCGCAACCATTACCTTTGTCGGTAATATTGCAGGGGAGACCAGAACTTTGCCCTTGGCCATGTATAGCTTGATGCAGCAACCTGACACAGAACAGGCGGTCTGGCGATTGATTATTCTGTCATTAACTGTGGCATTTTTGGCGTTATGGTTTGCCCAGTGGTTCCATCGCTATCAGAAAAACAAACGAGGACATTAAGACGATGATCGACTGTCATATTCAGTTAAATTTAGGCAAATTTAAACTCGATCAGACATTTTCATCTGAACATCCTGTCGTTGGTTTATTTGGGGCTTCAGGTTCAGGAAAAACCAGTATTTTGCATGCCATTGCAGGACTTAATACTCCAGTCAAGGGCTGGATTAAAATCAATCATCAGACATGGTTCGATGCTGAAAATAAGATTAATTTAAATGTACAGCAACGTCATGTTGGTTTGGTTTTTCAGGATGCACAACTGTTTCCACATATGACGGTGATGCAAAATTTATTGTTTGGCTATAAGCGAATTCCGCCTGAAAGCCGACGTTTTGATCCCGATTATATTATTGAACTGCTTAAACTTAATCATTTACTCAGTCGTATGCCGACGAAGCTTTCAGGTGGTGAAAAGCAGCGAGTTGCATTGGGTCGGGCACTGTTGTATTCGCCAAATTTATTATTATTAGATGAACCCTTGTCTGCGTTAGACGCTGCACATAAACAGGAAATCCTTCCTTTTTTTCAAACCGTCCAAAATGAAACCCATATCCCGATGTTGTATGTCAGCCATGATATGGATGAAATTAAGCAGCTGACCGAAACAGTTTGGTTGCTTTAATTAAACACATTTCAACTTCAACTTTTAAAGAGGGAACGAATAAAAACAGAAAAAATGGGCCTCCGTATCAGCTTAGGATCATTCGGTACCATTTTTATAAACAGACGGCGCTTGGCCTGTCCAGCGTTTAAATGCCCGACGAAATTCACGTACTTCTCTAAAACCTAAAGCTTGGCTAATGTCCCCAATGGAGAGATTATTTTCAAGCATCTGTTTCGCTTTTCGTTCTAACACGGTTTGTCGAATTTGCTGAAAACTAATGCCTTCTAGCAATAAGGAGCGTCGAAGATGACGCTCACTCATTTGTAAATAGTCTGATGCGAGTTGCATATCAAAGCGCACAGGAAGATGCTGCTCGATAAGCTGTTCTAATAAATATGCATATTGTGCATCACTGAAAAGAATTGGAGAGTAGGGTTGTAATTGAGCATTCAAGGGGGGATTATCGGTCAAAATAAAGGACTTATTTTATAAATTGAGCCTGTGAGAAATGAATGCTTTGATTGAGCTATTGGCGAGTGTTGATTACTTTTCATTAGAGCAGATGGTGATGCCGTTTAGTGAACGTTGATGCAGCCTAAGTAGATGGCGTGGTTGGATGTAATTAAGGAGTGTCGCTCTTATAGGGATTTTGGGCGAGTAACCTTAACAATAGCAATAATCGTCAGATTTCGATTAAACGACTGCCCTAGAAATAGATAGGACAGTCGCATTTTTATTTACCAGTTTACGCGCTTTAGTAAAATGTCTTTATACATTTTAAAGTCACAAACGAAACTGTAAAAAGGATATGTAAATGTGGCTGGTTTGTTATGTTCAAAAAAGAAATGACCGACCCACGCAAACCCATAACCCACCACAGGCAAAGCCCAGAGTAGTTTTGGATTTTTGGTCATCGCCGCAGCCGCGGTAATCCCGATCACACAGGTGGTTCCCACAAAGTGTAAACGTCGGCAAGTGGGATCTTCATGCTGAGAAAGATAGAAGGGATAGAATTCTTTTAAGGTTTTATAACGGCCATCACTTCCTTTAATTTGCACAGCAGGGCTTGCAACCGGTGTAGCAGAGAGATGGGCGTTATTCACCAAATCTTGCATATTGTTTTTAATTTGGGTTTGGGTATCCTGTAACATGTCCTACTCCTTTAGTGTTTACTAGGCGTAGTTTTAAACAGTAAACCAAAGATGGTCTTGAACGAATATGCTATCGCAAAGCAAGGATGCGAGTTTAGGGTTAGCGCTCCAAAGCAAAATTTACACTTGGGATGGTGTCATTTTGTATGTGACTCATGAGCAGTTGAATAATGCCCATGCCCATTTCCCAGCACTTTTACAAATTGGCTTGGGCACACCTTTTGCGATCACTTTAGACGACCAAGTACGTCGTTATCACGATATTGTGGTGATGGCACCCAATGTGACGCACAGTACCGATTCAGAAAATCAGCCTTATCTTGCGCTCATGATTGATCCTGATCATGCACTTTATGGACACTTGTATCCATTGCTGAATGGCGAACAGATTTGTTCTTTACCTGCCGCTTGCCTTGCTACGTTTCATTCACAGTTTCAAAAGTTGATCGCTGGGCAACTCAGTCCTGATGATGCCAAACAATTGGTTTTAACGCTACTGTCGACGTTAAATCCAAATCCGTTGCAGGTATTGCCATGGGATGCCCGCGTTTTACAAGCTTGTCATTATATTCAACAACTTGTACCTCAGCAGATTCCCACAGTAGCTCAAGTCGCGGCATATACGGGACTGTCTGAGTCGAGGCTGATGCACTTGTTTAGTCAGCAACTGGGGATTTCAATGCGGCGCTACATTCTTTGGTTGCGTATTCGCTATGCCATCAAACTCTGGGCCGCAGGTCGAAGTTTGATTGATATTGCCTTGGAAGCGGGTTTTGCCGATCAGGCACATTTCACCCGAACTTTACGTAGCATGGTTGATTTTGCACCCTCGATGCTGAAAAGCAAAACCATCTTCGTGAATGACTGCATTAAAACACCATCGACTCCATAGCGTGTTAAGTTGCTTGATAGCACACGGAAATAGCAGAATCATTCAAGACATGTTTCGCTATTTTACGAAGAATCAGTTTATGTTGTGAGAAGGACTTAAGCAGGGTTGAGCTTTTTCCTTCAAACGCAATGTTAACTTTAATGGATAGAGATAATAGGGATTACAAATGACCAGTTTACATGCGATTAAAAGTCTAAAAGATGTCGTGTCAGAAAAAGAATGGGATACGCGTTGTCAGCTTGCGGGGTTGTACCGTCTAATTGCGCATTTCCGCATGACCGATTTAATTGATACGCATATTAGTTTACGTGTACCCGACGAAGACGGTCATTTTCTGATTAATCAATACGGCATTCCCTTTGAAAAAATGACGGCTTCGCATTTGGTTAAAATTGATTATGCAGGCAATATTATTGCGGATTATGATCAGGGCAAACTGGTCAATACCGCAGGTTTTGTGATTCACTCCGCGATCCATGATGCACGTAAAGATGTGCACTGCGTGATTCATACGCATACCGCAGATGGCATTGCAGTGTCTGCACAAAAACAGGGTTTATTGCCTTTGTCTCAGCATGCTTTGAAGTTTTATAACAAAGTCAGTTATCACGAGTATGAAGGGGTGGCGTTATTGACCGAAGAGCGTGAGCGTCTCGTGAAAGACTTGGGGCAAAACCGGGTCATGATTTTACGTAATCATGGTTTGCTATCGACAGGGGACTCGATTCAACGTGCTTTCCACGAGATCTACTTCCTTGAACGCGCATGCCAAGCGCAGATTAAAGCGATGGCAGGTGGAGCAGAACTTCATCTTCCGTCTGAAGCTGTACGTCAACATACGGCTCAACAGTTTGAAAGTGAATTGATTGAAATGGTGATGCTGAAAGCATGGAATGCCGCGCTGTCTTTAATTGAGCATCAACGCGACGAGTATTGTTCATAAGCCATTCAACAGCTGTTAATAATAGCCTCTATTTCTAAGTAGAGGCTTTTATTATGTTAAGTTTTGCTGTTGAGCTAACACATTTTTAAGCGTTTCGAAAATACGCGGATCCGCTGATTGTGCGACATTGAAGCGTAAGAAATTCTGTGCATTTAAGGATTGGCTAAACGCATTTCCTGGTGCTAAAACAACGCCGTGTTTTAAACACTCTCGCGCAATGACCGCAGCATCGAAACCGTCGGGAAGTTTACACCAGAGGAATATGCCCGCTTGTGGGACGAGCCACGGGTGAATATTTAAAGCCCCGAGCTGAGTGATGACTTTTTGCATTTCATGAGCTAGGCGTAAGCGCACCGTTTCCATATGCTTACGATATCCACTGTCTTTTAAGGCAATCAGCACCATATCGGCGGCAAGTCGGCCTCCACCAAAAGAGGTGGCGATCTTTAAATCGATTAGATTTTCAATCCATTCATTTTTGGCCACGATATAGCCACAGCGCAAAGAGGCTGAAATCGTTTTTGAAAAACTACTCACTTGAATGACACGATTGAGTCCATCAAAAGCAGCCAGTCGTGGGGCAGGGGTATGTTCAAAGTCGGCAAAAATATCATCTTCCACAATGACTAAATTGGTTTGATCGACCAATTTAAGTAAGCGATGCGCTGTGACGGGGGAGAGCACTGCACCAGTTGGGTTGTGTATGCCTGAGTTGGTGATATACAGCCGTGGTGAGTGTTCAGCTAAAACAGACTGAAAGATCTCCAAATCTGGGCCATGGGGAGTATACGGCACACTCACAATATTAATGCGATGAGCTTTGAGGAGAGCATGAAAATTAAAATAACAAGGGTCATCGACAATAACAGTATCCCCAGCTTCCAATAAAAAACGACAGATCAAATCAATTGCTTGCGTGCCAGACTCGGTGAGCATGATGTGTTCAGGCGAAGCTTCAATGCCAATGTGAATTAAACGACGAGAAATTAATTGTCGTAGTTCAGGATGTCCTGCTGGTGTTGCATATTCCACCAGTTCTAAGCTATCTGCTTTCGCCATGCTACGTAGAGCACGTCGAACACCAGTCTCATATAACCATTCGGGTGGTAACCAGCCGCAACCCGGTTTGAGTGTGCTGTGATCTGTATCCAAGGCTTGTCGAGAGACCCATAAAGGATCCACCTCTCGATCTAGCCTGGGCCCCATTTGGGTTAAAGCCAGTGGCGCGACGGGGCCAGACACATAAAAGCCTGATCCGGGTTTAGAAAGAATGATGCCTTCAGCCATTAAACGTTCATAGGCTTCGACAACGGTTGAAACAGAGACCTGCAATGTCCGTGCTTGTTGGCGCACAGAGGGAAGGCGATGACTGGGGAGATAGGTGCGTGAGCTAATTTTGAGTTTAATTTCATCCATGACTGCATCAATTCGAGTTTGGCTACGCATCCATTTCTCCTGAACTGTATGGGCTTTTTATGCATAACAGTTTTTATTTATTGTATTGGATTGTATCTCGATTCAAACATGTGGTCTATGTTCAACTTAAGCGATTAACGATAAGAGAATCACACCATGAAACAGGCAACCAGCGGCTGGGTAAACGGATTAATCGGTGTCGCTATTTTTGCGGGCTCTTTACCTGCAACACGGGTCGCCGTTGCCGATTTTAGCCCCATCTTTTTAACCAGTGCACGGGCCACAATTGCAGCGCTATTAGGATTTTTTTTTCTGGTGTTACTTCGCCAAGCACGCCCGACCGCTTCAAACATACATGCACTTGCGGTCAGTGCATTGGGCGTGGTCATCGGATTTCCACTCTTAACCGCTTTGGCCCTACAGCATGTAAGTTCTGCACATTCCATCGTGTTCTTAGGATTATTACCTATCAGTACTGCAATTTTTGCAGTTCTACGCGGAGGTGAACGGCCCAAGCCACTTTTTTGGTTGTTTTCAGTACTGGGAGCCATTTTTGTAGCGGGCTATGCTGCACTTGGAGAGACGAGTACCGTATGGAAAGGCGACTTATATATGCTGGCAGCAATTATTCTATGCGGACTGGGCTATGCAGAAGGAGCAAAACTTTCGCGAACACTGGGCGGTTGGCAAGTCATTAGTTGGGCTTTACTACTCTCGTTACCTGTGATGTTGCCAATAGCATTATGGAGCATGCCTATGTCATTTCAGCATGTTAGTCCATCGGCATGGATGGGTTTGGCTTATGTTTCTGTCTTTAGCATGTTGTTGGGTTTTGTATTTTGGTATCGAGGATTAGCACAAGGCGGTATTGCCTCTGTTGGTCAACTGCAATTATTCCAACCCTTTATGGGACTTGTACTTGCCGCTCTATTACTACATGAAAGCGTGAGTTGCATGATGTTGGTCGTCACTTTGGCAGCCATTATCTGTGTGGCTGGGGCGAGAAAATATGCTTGAACATACGACGTTCTACTTTATCTTGATGGAGTAAAATTCCGAATGTCATCTCTATATCGTCAAAGATACAATTTATCTTTGACGATAGAATCTTACTAAACACTATTGTTAAGTATCTATCTGTTATAAAAATCTGGTCTTGAGTGTTTTCTGTTCATAAATAGTGAGGTGTTTTTTATTCCTCGAATAAAATCTTGCTGTATAGCAACAATGCTGTATATAGTTTTAAACATAGGCTGGTCCAGCCATGCTTAATTCGCAGCATGTTGAGTGTTGATGATAAGCCTTCGGACATGCAGAGCGAAAAGATCACAGCTGAGAAGCTTTATCCGTACTGACATAGACCTTAATGAATAAAATTAAAATAGCGTGAAATTGGCATGGATTGCCAACAACCAAGATGAGAACAAAATGAGTGCAGAAGTAGATTCACTGGGACTGGTTGGGCCTGTTGTACTGTTGAGTGCAGCGGTCATTGCCGTCCCTATTTTTAAACGTATTGGTCTAGGTTCGATATTAGGCTACTTAATTGCTGGGTTGATCATTGGGCCATTTGGTTTTGCCTTTTTTAACAATCCCACAGCCATCTTACATATTGCTGAACTCGGCATCGTGATGTACCTCTTTATCATCGGATTGGAGATGCAACCTTCGCACTTATGGAGTTTGCGGAAAGAGATTTTTGGATTGGGCAGTTTGCAAATCCTTATTTCAGTCATTGCCTTAACAGGTATGGGCATGTTGTTTGGCTTTAGCTGGAAAATAGCGTTCATTGGTGCTGCGGGCTTTGTTCTGACGTCGACTGCGATAGTGATGCAACTGTTAAATGATCGCGGAGAGCTGCATCAACGACGTGGTCAAAAAATCGTTGCGATCTTATTGTTTGAAGACTTATTGATCGTTCCCTTATTAGCATTGGTTGCATTTATGGCACCCAATCAAGCGGCGGAAAGCTCATCTATCGATTTACAAGGGATTGGCATCGGACTGTTGGCCATCGCTGGATTAATTGTTGCAGGGCATTGGTTACTCAATCCATTATTTAAAATTCTAGCTGCTGCCAAAGCGCGTGAAGTGATGACCGCTTCAGCGTTATTGGTAGTACTGGGTGCGGCATTACTGATGCAACTCAGTGGTTTATCCATGGCACTGGGCGCATTTTTAGCGGGAGTGTTACTGTCCGAGTCGACTTTCCGTCACCAAATTGAAGCGGATATTGAACCCTTCCGCAGCTTATTACTCGGCTTATTCTTCTTGGGCGTCGGGATGTCTTTGGACTTGGCAGTGGTCAGGCAAAATTGGCCACTGATTGTCAGTGGTGTCATTGCGTTGATGTTGACCAAAGCACTGATGATTTATGTAGTCGCACGTTTGACCAAGAGTAATCATCCCGAAGCTTTAGATCGAGCCTTACTGATGGCGCAGGGGGGCGAGTTTGCCTTTGTATTGTTTAGTGCTGCGACGACAGCTCAAATTATTGACAATACCATCAAGTCGAATTTAACCGCGATTGTCGTATTGTCTATGGTGTTGACGCCAATCATCGGTGTGCTGTTTAAACGCTTTACTCTTGAACAGGATGAAAGTTCACTCGATCAGGTCAGGGTTGCCGATGGCTTAACGGGTAAAGTATTGATGATTGGGTTTGGTCGCTTTGGTCAAGTGGCCAGTCAGTTGTTATTGGCACGTAGTGTGGATGTGACCATTATTGATAATGACGTCAATATGATTCAGAACGCGGAAAAGTTTGGTTTTGATGTCTACTATGGCGATGGATGTCGTTTAGATATTTTACATGCTTCAGGGGCTGATACAGCAGAAGCAATTTTAGTCTGTGTCGACCACAAAGAAACGGTTAATAAAATTGTAGAGTTGGTGAATGCTGAATTTCCTTTGGCTAAGCTGATTGTTCGTTCCTATGACCGTGAACACGCGCTGTATTTGTCCAAGAAAAATGTCAGTTTGATGGTTAGAGAAACCTTTGAGTCTGCATTGGCTTTAGGTCAAATGGCCTTGCAGCAACTGGGTGCAAGTCAGGATGAAATTCAGCAGGTAAGTGAGGATATCCGAGCTTTAGATCAGCAACGTTTTGAAACGGAAGTTGCAGCTGATGATGTCAAGGCGGGCATAGGTATACAATATACGCAGCGCAACCCACGACCTACTGCACCCTTGATTAAGCCACAACATACGGGGCAGTTGTTAAATGATGCAGAACTAGAAAAAAAGAGTGAAGTAGATGATAGAACTTAAAAATATGAGTTGAATCATCTTGCATGAAAAGGCCTTTTCATTTTTGAACAGATGGATCTGAAAGCACTGCATGATTTGGCTTAATTTATATTGAACGAAAGTTATATCAGGCTGATGATGTCGAACGGATACAATTTCGACCGTCATTTTTGGCTTGATAGAGTTTTTGATCCGCAAGTTTAATCACATCTTGAATATTCTCTGAGTCTTGAGGCCAAGAGGCGATACCAATTGAAACCGTGATCGTTCCAATTGGATCAATGTAGCTTTGTGCTATCGTTTTACGAAGTCGTTCAGCCGCTAAATAGGCAATCTTTGGATCTTCGTGCACCACAAAGACAATAAATTCTTCTCCACCGACACGGCAGCACACATCATGTTGACGAAAGTTACTTTTCATATGAGAAGCTAACTTTTTCAATACGTGATCACCTTGATCATGCCCGTGGCTATCATTCACCGCTTTAAAGTGATCGATATCCAATGTCAGTACCGAAAAAGGCGTATTGGTTGCTTCTAATTCATTTAAAAACAGTTTCATACCGCGGCGGTTATAAAGTCCCGTCAGCGGATCGGTATTCACGTGTTGTTTAAGTTCTGCAATTTCATCTTTAAAATGTTTGGAGCTAAGCAAGAGAGCGGTGCGAAAGCGTAAAGCCTCAAAATACCAAGGATCGATATTTTTAATGTCTTGATCAATATTTGGGCGTGTCAACATGCTGGCCATTTGTGCAAGCTTATTGAGTGGTGACGAAATCCAGTAAGAAAGTTTCCACACAAAAATGAACAAGAGTAAATAAAAGCCGAGCATAGCCAGTGTTACTTTAACAATGATCGAGTTGGCTTGGCTTAATAACTCTAATGTCGGTTGTTGCGACACGACAATCCAATTTACACTTGGAATTGCCGCAAACCCTGCAAGGTTTTCGATCCCTTTACTATTGACCAGTGCAATCCTTCCAGTGGGGTGGGAGGTAATATATTGCATTCCTGTGTTATTTTTTAATGAATCTCCAATGCGGGTTTTATCTGGATGGAAGATGATTTTATTCTTATTATCCACAACATAAGTATAACTTTTCTTATAAGAATAAGTGGTGGCTAAAAGTTCACTTACCAAATTTTCTTTGTTTAAATAGATTGTGCCCGTCACTATACCCAAAAATTCATTTTGACGATTAAAAATAGGCTGAGCAATTAGTACAATCAAATTGTTTGACAAGCCCTTGTATGGAGAGGAAATATAGGTTTTCTTGAGCTTTAAAGCTTCGGTAATACCTGGAGTTCTATATTGTTTTTTTGAATCAACATGTATGGTCTGGGGTGAATACTCCAAAATAAAAGCATTCTTGTCGATAATCGTGACTGAGTTGAATTTTTGTGATTGATTTTTAAGGCGGGTCACTTCTGCTTTTAAAACCTGTTGATTGGAAAAATCTTGACCAACAATTTGAGCACTATAGCGCAGCTCACTCAACATACTTTCAAAATATTTATCGGTACTAAATGCAATTTTTGAGGCATAGCGTTGATTGGCAGCTAAAGAGTTTTCGGTTAACTGTTCTTTGATGACATAGTTCAATACAAAAATTGAAATTAGAAACAAGCTTGAGACACAGCCAATAATTAAAATCAAAATAAGTTTTTGTAAATCTAGACTATGAAAAACAGATTTCTTGATCACTCATGCCCCCAAGACAAGAACAGATTTTTTAAAGTTTTGTTGTGACGCCTGTAGAAGCTCAATTCTCATGATTGAAATCAATCTGGGTGAAAATTGTTCGAATTTGCTCGATAGTCTTTTTCTAAGTATAGAGAAGCTTCATATTATTATATGTAAATTCTCTATAAAAATTACATTAGTTTTCATTAAGATAATATGAATAGTACACAATAGCGCATAATCAATCAAAAGTACTATTAAAGTTTAATGAAAACAACATTAAATTGACATGCCTAAACGCAATAATGAGATCTTTATTATTTCGGTCATTGGAGAACAAACATGAATGTCTTAGGCATCGGATTGATCATTTTATTATCATTAATCGGCTTAGGGGCACTCATTACAGGTTTTGCTGTGGGCGAAACATTCTTTATTGTGATTGGATTACTTATATTTATTATGACCTTTTTGGTTTGGTTAAGCCTTAAAGATAAAGTTTCAAATCCTTTTAAAGACTAAGAATGTTGTAATTGAGTGAATTTTATACCTTTGCTATAAGTGAATGTTCATCGAACTTAGATAGGCATTATGTTCTTTGTATCTACTCAGTGTGTATATCATATGAACTACCAGCCCAAAGGCTGGTAGATTTGTAATTCTTTGAACCTATGCTTCAATCCAATTATCTTTAATTTCTTGGGCATCTTTATTTAAAATGACCTGATCCTCTCGAATTTCTCTTACCCATGCACTTGGGATAATATGGTGTTTCCCATCGCCATGTTTGGTGAGTTTGATTTCTTTGCCTTCAATGTGGTCAACATCTCCAACTTTAGTTCCACATACAGCAATTACACTAGAGTGTTCTTTAATATCTGAAATATTAATCGTGGTCATGATGTACCTCTATCTTATTCATCGAACAAAAACGAAGATTTACCCTAACCTAATTTCTCCTATTCATGAGCTTTTGAAATACAACACCAACATATTATGTCTTAAAATTTACGGAGTATAAAAAATGTCAATCTTTGTTTTATTTATAGAGCACTAAATTGATTAAATTATGCTAATTTTATTTTTAATTCAGCCAGCGTTTATTTACTGAATTTCCAGAATTATTATAGTGAATGACTTTTGCGTAATTACCTACGGCTGTTACTTTATCAGGAATATCTTTGGTGACCACACTACCTGCACCGATGGTGGCATTATCAACATCGCCAATTTTAACATGATTGATAATAAAGACATTTGGCCAATATATACATTGACGCCAATTACAGCGGCCTGACAACTGCCATTTGCACAAATCGTTTAAACTGCGATAGGTTGCATTGTTTCCAAGAACAGTAGTTACGTTGACAATCAAAGGTCTCTCATAACAGATGAACAAGCCATAGCCCATTTTTGTGGTGCAGTGGATATCGATCCCTTATTTCTTCTTACAGTAAAAATAGAGTAGAGCAGTTTGCCGATCTGCTGTTTGCAAGCCGAAAGACGTAACCAACGCTAAAGTTCAAAACTGTAATTAAACAAATCAGTTTTGATAAATGAGTTTAGTTTTGTATTGGACAATACCGATATAAATCACTCAAAATGGATTGAACTAAGATGGAAAAGAACTCATAGGTTGAATGCGCGATTTTACTTGATTTGACGCTGAGATGTTATCTCGATTTTACCTTTCAGTAGGGTCTCTTATTTTTAAAAAATATCAACTGGCTTTTATTTGTACAGTTGTTTCGAAATGTCATAGGCTCTTGTCGAGAGTAAAAAATGCTTTTATATTGTACTTACAGTAGGTCGATAACTAAGACGCTACGATGTAGTTGGACGGATCAATGACAGCTCGTTGAGTTTGATACGAAATGTTCAAACAATAAATCAGCACTAGCCTTCCAACATAGAAAAGCTCGCAGCAATGCGAGCTTTTTTTATGTGAAAAAATATGACTATGTATCTCGGTTGTTAAGCATGTTTGATTTAAGTTTATGATTTATAGTTATGATTTTGAAAATATTTATATAAATTAACATTGCGATAAATTCTAACAACTCTAAGGGCAGTGTTGGAAAAAACTTGTGCTATAAGATTAAGCAGAGCTAAAAAAAGAAAAGGAAAATGACCATGACTCAGCTTGTAGATGTAAAGGTAAAGGACCAGTACAGTCAAACGTATAATGTAAAGGCCCAGTTAAGACAAGTACCTGAAAACTCCGAAGCAGAACGTTTGGATTTGTTTAAACGAATTGAACATATCGTTGTTGATGGTGAAGTGATTCTGCCTAGTATTGAACTGTTATTTGAAAGTCGGCAAACGGAAAATATATATCGAGTTGTTGATTAACCCTATTGAAAAAAAGCCCATGTTTACATGGGATTTTTTATGGGCACTAAATGTCGAGTTAAGTTATCCCATTGCAGTATATAAGAGATAAATTTTTTTGAGTGACTATTTTGAAGGTCATAAAATAAAATCAGCATATCACTTCACACATAGTTATTATTTATCAAGCTATTTGATAAATGGTTCGAGTAACCATTGTGCCAAAGTATTATAAAGTCGACAAAAGACATTAAGATTTATTGTATGAAAAAAATATAAAACAAGAGTTTTTAATAAAACTTGTAGTCTTTAAATCTTAACTAAGACAGAAAAAGACGGCTTTGTTGCACAAACCTATCTCTAAAGGCTTATTCCACAATATAATTCTCAAATGAATAAGCCCACACCTAAAATCTATCGTACAACCAATTGGTCTTCTTATAACAGTGCATTAATAAATCGAGGAAATCTCTCAATTTGGTTTGATCCCAAGACTCAATGGTACGCTCAACCCAAAGGTAAACATGGTCGAAATCAAACTTATTCAGATACAGCCATCCAATGCTGTTTAATGATCAAATCCTTATTTCGTCTTTCTTTACGCATGGTCACTGGCTTTGTG